>JAEZAF010000059.1 GCA_023430545.1 Chloroflexota bacterium | reverse complement strand
GGAAACTGCACGGTATCGGCGGCGGCGAGATACGAGAGGATGTCATTCAGCATCTCGACATCATCATCCGGCGCAAGGACATCATCAATGAACGTGTTTTCTGCCCAGTCAACCAACTGCGCCAGACGGATCTCACCATTCAGATAGGCCAGCAGCTTTTCCCTGACTTCGTTTCGTGTAATGGTCATTGGTGACAGACCTTGATTAAATGGTTCCGATCCCGAAAATGGATCAGACCCTTTCGGGCTTCACTATTCATGATAACAGGTGTGGTGAAACCTATCACATTCATGTAGAATTCTACAGATATTTGCAGATTTTCCGGAGAATGCCTTTAACCTGATGAGCGCCGTCCAAGACCTTCCCAACTATCCTTCCGCTGGCCCGATACGCAAAGCAAAACCGCAGCCGATGACCCTGACCGTCCTCACGATTGTGACCGTGATCGCCACGGCCATTGGTTTGTACTTTGCCCTTGTCGTCGCGGGGACCGACATCGACCAGGGCGATGTACAGCGCATATTTTACATTCACATGCCGTCCTTCTTCGGTGCATTTTTCGCCTTCACCGCGACCGTCATCGGCGGCATCCAGTACCTCCGCACCCGTAA
The DNA here is from genome assembly GCA_023430545.1 of Chloroflexota bacterium. Classification (GTDB taxonomy): domain Bacteria; phylum Chloroflexota; class Anaerolineae; order Aggregatilineales; family Phototrophicaceae; genus JAEZAF01. The sequence goes on along the minus strand of JAEZAF010000059.1, from coordinate 6,851 downwards.
CGTAAAATGGGACACACTGGCGCTGGCCGGTGTCGAAGTCGGCATGCTGCTCGGTGTGATCAACCTCGTAACTGGCTCAATCTGGGCGCGACCGATCTGGAACACGTGGTGGAACTGGGACCCGCGCCTCGTATGCGACGCGATCATGGTACTGACGTATGCCGCCTATCTGATGCTCCGCAGCGGGATCGAAAACCCCGATACCCGCCGCCGCTTTGCCTCAATTTACGGCATCATCGCCATCGTAACGGTGATCCTCACGCTGGTCATCATTCGTATTGTACCTACCACCATTCACCCGACCGTGATCGGGCCAAGCCCGACCAACGCTGAAGGTACATTCGAAGCAACAGGCGGTGTCGCTATGGCGCTGATCCCAAATCTTGTGGTATGGGGGCTGCTCATCCCGTGGACCCTGATGTGGTACCGCATCCGCATGCAGAACTTCGCCGAGATGGTCAACGCCCGTAAAATCGAACTGCTTCAGCGCTAGGAAAGGAACGTACACATGGAATTCACAACCCCTGAAACCGCCAGTTATCTCATGCTCGGGCTGGGCGCGACAGCCCTGCTGTCTGCACTGTACATCGTGACGCTGTTCGTCCGCATGCGCAATCTGCGTCAGGACCTGCGCCTGATCGAGGAAATTGGACGCGAAGACGCGTAACGCAAACCACTTTGCACACAGGAAACCCGGAAGGCGACTCGGCGAGTCGTCTTTTGTTTTGCGGTACAATTGCCGTTTTAAACGACAAATAAATTAAATGGATCAGGATACCGATGAAAATTACCAATCCTTACGATGATACCCAGATTGATGAACTCCCTGACCTGACCGAACAGGATGTACATAACGCCATCGGACGCGCCGACGCGGTCAAAGCGCAGTTGGCCGGGATGACCTCACACCGGCGCGCCAGTATCCTCAACCGGGCCTCTCACCTGATCGAGCAGGACACAGACGGCCTCGCAAGGCTCATGGCGCTGGAAAGCGGCAAGCCGATGAAATACGCACGCGGTGAAGTTTCACGGGCAGTGGAGACGTTCCAGTTCGCGGCGGAAGAAGCGCGGCGGCTGCATGGAGAAACCATCCCACTGGATGCAGCGAAGGGCGGCGCGGGTAAATTCGGCTATTACGTGCGTGTACCCGTTGGCATCGTCGGCGCGATTACACCGTTCAACTTCCCGCTGAATCTGGTCGCGCACAAGGTCGCACCAGCGATTGCGGCAGGCTGCCCGATTGTCCTCAAGCCTGCGCCGACGACACCATTGACCGCCCTGCGCCTCTCCGAGATATTGCAGGAAGCCGGACTGCCCGCCGGTGGCTTTGAAGTCGTCCCCGGTGACAAGGAAGTCGGCGAATGGCTGACCACTGATCCACGCGTGGCGATGATCTCATTTACCGGCAGCCCACCCGTCGCCCGCGCCATCAGCCAGATCGCCGGACTGCGCCGCACCACCTTTGAGCTTGGTGGTAATGCGGCGGTCGTTGTCGATGATACCGTCGATGCGTCCAGCGTGGTCGATAAGATCGTCACCGGCGGCTATGCCTACAGCGGACAGGTCTGCATCAGCGTGCAGCGCGTGTACGTCCACCGCGACCAGTACGAGGCATTCAGGACGCAGTTCGTCGAACGGGTATCACGCCTGAAGATGGGTGACCCGCTTCAGGATTCCACCGACCTCGGCCCGATGATCACGACTCAGGCGGCGGAGCGAATCGAACAGTGGGTGGCGGAAGCCGTGCAGCAGGGGGCATCACAGCTTACAGACGTTAAGCGCAGCGGCAGGATGCTCGCGCCGATTGCACTGGAAAACGTGGACGACTCGATGAAAGTGATGTCCGAAGAGGTGTTCGGCCCGGTGGTCAATCTGATCCCGTTTGATAACTACGAGCAGGCGCTGGAAGCTGTGGATAATTCGAAATACGGGCTTCAGGCAGGCATCTTCACCCGTGACCTGGGCCGCACACTTCAGGCCGTCGAGCGGCTGAACGTCGGCGGCGTGATCATCAACGATGTGCCGACCTTCCGCGTAGACAATATGCCCTACGGCGGCAACAAAGACTCCGGCGTCGGACGTGAAGGCCCGCGCTTCGCGATCGAAGACATGACCACGCTGAAAATGATTGTGATCAACGCTTAAGCGTTTGGGGATGGTCACAGCTCCGAAACCTTCAGTATCATAGCCCAGTCGATAGATAGTGAGGTGACTTATGAGCAATAAAGCCTTCAAAGCACTCGGCACGATCTGTTTTATCGTCTATCTCATGCTGCTCATCAGAGTGAGCATCTTCTATTTCCCCGATACAATGATCTCTGGAATATTAAGCTCATGGTCGGTTGAGGGTTTCATCCGCCATCTGAGTTATGTGAATTTTATTCCGTTTAAAACCATCGGCCCCACCCTGTTTAACCCTTCGCTGCCGTGGATCGAAGTGCCAAATATGCTCGCCAATATCATCGGCTTTGTGCCTTTGGGGTTCATGATACCTTACCTGATTCCGTCCACACGGAAAATCGCACGCATCCTGATCATCGGATTCGGTGTCTCACTGGCTTTAGAGGCGGTTCAGGTGGTCACCATTCTCGGCACGGGCGATATTGATGACGTGCTGTTGAACGTCGTCGGAGCGCTGCTGGGATATGCACTGTTTGAAATGGTTTCCACCGCATGGCTGAAGGTCTCCAGACCGTTTGATGCCAGTTACGAAACAGTTGGATAAAACAGCAGGTAAATCTGAATTCAGGTCTGCCGGTTCAGCGCCACAGGCGATGCAGTTCCGGAAGCACCTGTTCGCCGAGAATACGCAGACCAGTCTCGGAACGGGTCAGGCCGTGTGGTGTGCCGAATTCCACCCGTGACGCCCCGGCCTCAAATAAGTGGCTGGCGTGCTGGATGATGTCATCGGCGTTCCCGGCAAAAGCGAAGCGATCCAGCACGTCATCGGAGATCAGCGCGGCGGCTTCGTCCCATGCCTGCTGATTCGCCAGCCCTTGCAGCCGTGTTATCAGCGCCGGCTCGATGGAGACGGTCGGGTCCAGTGCGGCCACAACCGGCAGATACAGCGCGACCGAGCGCCGCGCCGCTTGCCGCGCCCGTTCGCGGTCGTCGTCGATCACGCTGACCGCGCCCATCACCACCCCAACACTTCGACTCTCACGTCCGGTGACACCTTCTCCTACAGCAATATAGTCGCGGATCACCGGCACAATATCAGGATTAGCCGAGCCACCAACTTTGACTTCATCAGCGATTTCACCCGCCAGCGCACACAGCCTGCGTCCCCATGATCCGATCAGGATCGGGACCGGCGCATCCGGCAGGGGATACGGGGCGCGGACATGCGGCGCGATCTGGTACACCTGCCCGCTGTATCCACCTTCCCTGCCCGACAGCATATAACGGATAACCTCGACGGCCTCTCGGATGGCCTGAATCGGCGGCTGATGTTCACTGATGCCGTGATCGCCTAACCATGCTCCACGCGCCACCCCGATATAAACACCGCCTCTGGCGACGTCTGCCAGCAGTGCGGTCTGTGCGGCGATGTCGATGGGATGGATGCGGGACGGTGCATTGGCTGCCACGCCGATTCTGGCGCGTTCGATGTGCGGGGCCATCAGCATCAGCGGTGCATAGGGTGGATGATAGGGCGCGTCACAGTAGACGGAGACGGCGTCGAAGTCATACGGGTTGACGAACTGCGCCAGCGCGATGTACTGTGCGGCGGTTTTATCGGTCTGAAAGGCGATGCTGATCTCGTGTTTCATCGGCGTGTTTAAGTAAGGTCGTCGCTGTTCATGGTACGGCGGGCGATGCGCTCGATCCGCATGATCAGACGCTCGTCCGGGTCCGGGCAGGCCACCAGCGAGTCCCGTTCCAGCCAGTCTTCGGCGGCAAGCTGGCGCTGTTTGGCCGCAAGCAGAGGCAGCACCGCACTCAGGGCATAGATACAGAAATGTTTACCCGCCGGGATGCGCAGGCGGCAGCTCTCGGTCAGGTCGAAACTGTCCCCGGCCTGCATCCCGCAGACACTGCGACCTTCGATGCGCTCAACCGTCACCCGCAGATCGTAGAGTTCAAAATCCTGAGCCATGATTTATTTTACCTGTCCTGAAAATGGGGCAGCACCTGTTCACCGAGTAATGCAATCGCCGCTGCCGGGTCCGTGCCAAGCGGCGGACCAAAGCTGATGTGTCGTGCCCCCATCGCAGCCAGCCCTTCCAGCCGTCCGATCAGATCATGGGCGCTGCCTGCGATGCCGATCTTCAGCATCTGCGGTGTGACCAGTGACCGTGCTTTCGCCAGATCATTCTCGACCATCGCGGCGTGCTGGATTTCGGCGAAATCCTCATGTGTCAGCCCAAGCTGTGCCAGAATGGTTTGACTCATCGCATGGCCGTAATAGGCGATTTTCTCTTTCAGCACTTCCTGCGCCGCCTGACGGTCATCATCCAGCGACACCCAGATGCAGGCAGCGAGGTCGATGTCATCCATCGAACGGCCAGCCTCGTTTGCACCCTGCTCCACCAGCGGCAGCACATGGGCGAAATGTTCCGGCGGGAACAGCAGTGGCAGTCCCCCATCCGCATGACGCCCGATCTCGACCAGCATCCGGGGACTCATTGCGCCCAGATACACCGGCACGCGCCGCAGCGCTTCAAAACGCAGATAGGCTTCGTCGGTCCAATGTAGAAAGTCGCCGTCGATTGCAGCACGCTGGCCGGAGGTCAAACGGTTGATAACGTCCATACTTTCGACCACCGCCGTGCGCGGCTTCGGTGTATCGACACCCACCCATGCCAGAAAATCCGCCGCGCCAGACGCCAGACCGAGGTTGAACCGCCCGCCGGAAAATTCATCCAGCGTGGCGGCAAACATCGCGATTTCCGCCGGATTCATACTGTACGGGTTGAGGATGCACGTCCCGATGTCGATGCGTTCTGTCCCCGCCGCAACCGCCGTCAGGATCACCGTGCAGCTTCGCAGGAACAGATCATTGCTCACCCAGAACTGATAGAATCCGGCATGCTCGGCGATCTGTGCCAGCCGCACATACTCGCGCACCGGAAGATCATTGTTCAGGCGCAGGCTGAACTTCATGCCAGTGATGCATCCCCCGCAATCACCGCATCGACTTCGATCTCGACCAGATAGCCATCACCAATCAGGCGGCTGATTTCCAGCATAGTATTGGCCGGGCGAATCTCGGAGAAGAATTCACCATGCGCCCTGCCCACTTCTTCCCACTGGGTGACATCGGTCAGATAGACCCGTGTGCGCACAACATCCTGAAGCGATGCCCCCGCCGCGTGCAGCGCACGTTCGATCTTGCGAATGATGAAAACCGTCTGTGCGTAAGGGTCACCTGGGCCGACCAGATTGCCGTCATCATCCGTCGCAGTCGTCCCCGCAACGGCGATGATATTGCCAATACGCACTGCCCGCGAATAGCCGACGATGCCTTCCCATACCGTACCGGATGAAATATTCTGTCGTTTCGAGTTGTTATCCGTCATCACTCAATCACAATCAGTTCCTGAAAGCCGTTCGTCAGTTTTTCCCCGCCGCCGGGACGCGCCACGACGACATCTTCCACCCGGGCAGAGAAGGTCTCAAACTGCATAATACTCGGTTCCACCGTAAACAGCATCCCTTCCTGCACAACCGTGCTGCTGCCGCGTGTCAGAAACGGCGGTTCGTGGACATCCATGCCGATGCCGTGACCGAGCCGATGGCGGAATTCCTGCCCATAACCTGCCTCTTCGATCACCTGACGGGCTGCCGCGTCGATCTGCTCACAGGTGGCCTCACCTGCTTTCATGGCGGCGACTCCAGCGGCCTGAGCGCGCATCACCAGATCATAGACACGCTGCATTTCTGCTTCCGGCTGACCGAAGCAGACCGTCCGCCCGTAGTCGTAGCAGAAGCCCTCATAGACCGCACCGAAGTCGAACAGAATGGCGACTGGCGCGGTCAGCACACGCGGCCATGTTGCTTCGTGCTGCCCCATCATCAGCGGATGATTGGGACCGGAGTTATAGAGCGACGTAGTGAAAGACGGCCCAAGCCCACCATATTTACGCAGTTGATGATCGACTTCCGAGATGATGTCGAGTTCGGTCATGCCGATTTTGAGCTGTGCGACCACGGCGGCAAACGCCTGCTCAGTGATCTGACCAGCGCGGCGCATGATCGCGATCTCTTCCTCACTCTTGATCGTGCGCAGTTCACGCGTGATGTCCGTGGCGGAGACAAACGACGCATCCGGCAGGATCTTCTGAAGGTTGGAGACGGTTTCGCCGGTCGTGTAATTGCCAATCGCCACACGCGGCGCGGCAGGCAGATCAAACCGTTCGATCACCTCTGCGGCCAGCTTCAGCGGATCATCCCAGTCACCCAGCACACGGATCTCGATGCCTTCCTGACTGCCGAGCGCGTTAAACTCCGCTGACATACGCGGCAGAAGCAGCACCGGCTCGTGCTGCGGCGTCATCAGAATACCCTCAATCCATTGACCGGGATGAATGGTCGCGCCGAAGGTCGGCATGGCGCGGGGCACACCGGTCAGATATTCGAGATCGGCGGAATGGCTGAGGAAGACAAGGTCCGCTTTGCCCTGTGCGGCCTGCTGAAAACGCTGAATACGTGCCTGATAATCCATGGGTACGGCTCAATCACTCGATTCATCCAGTAAAGTCGGCAGACTATACCATCCGCGTAAAAGGCCGCCAAACCGCCTATCAGTCCAATTTTCTGATGCGCTGTATAAGCGGATAGATGGTCACAATGGCCGCTTGATGCGCCAGTAGCATGCCGCATATACTGTGGCATCTGCCGGATAATCC
>JAEZAF010000054.1 GCA_023430545.1 Chloroflexota bacterium | reverse complement strand
AGTCCCTGTTCATAAGTGATACTCTGGGTTTCCTGACGCTTGCTTAAAGACTTTGCGACCTCTACCGGGTTGCGCAGGCAGATAACCACCTTCAAATCGGGAAAAACGCTTAACCAGAACTCAAGTGTGATGCAGTTGCGTGGGTCCTTCCAGCCGAAGACCTCATGGCCTTCCAGATGAGAGAAAAATCCTCTGGCGCGATGGCGCAGCAGATCGAATTCGGAGGTCTGCGACCAGCCAGGTGTAAGCTTTGGGGGGTTATCCCATGTACCACCTAAAATCCTGAGGATTTCGTCATTTAATTCCTGTATGTGGGTATTTTCCCAGTAGCCTTCAGGATTATCATGGACTGTTGGTAATAATAGGTTGTTCTCTGGCCCAAGATACATCCCACACAGATTTAACAGCCGGGTAATCATGGATGTACCAGAGCGATGCATACCGCCCACACAGATTTTCACGCTCAAGACCTTACCCCCGAGGTACGCAGATTTCAGGTACATCCTACTTTAGCGCTGTTGCATTGTGAAGTGTTGGTTTGAAGCCTGATACCTTGCAGAGCATGCCTGAACATCTGCTGAGCGTTGTGCCGTTACAATCGACAGCGCCACGCACTTTCTGTACACTGGGTTCTGGATAGCGTCCGCCTCAGATTGCGGATGGTACTGTCTGCTTTTACCTTCAGGTTGATCAGCGGAGGTCATGATGGCAAAAGATGCACAGCGGCTGGAACAGGAATTCATCTCGGCGGCCAGAGCACAAACCGGGCACGATGTCGTGGAGTGGATGACGATCATCGGCGCTTCCGGGCTGGACGAACCCAAAGTGATTCAGCAGTGGCTTCAGGAGACACATCACCTTGATGAGATGCATGCCACGCTTCTGGCTGGCATCTTTCTGAACGGCGGACGTCCGCTTCATGAACAGGATACAACTTCATTCGATGACTGAACTGGTTCAACTGACAGAAAATGTGTGGATGTATCCACCTGCGCCGAACAAGGTCGATATTCGTCCGGCCATTGGTGTGGTGATGTCTTCATCCCAGACCCTGCTGTACGATGCAGGCAACAGCCCGCGCCATGCCCGGCAGGTGATCGACGCGCTCCAGAAGCTGAACGCGCCGCCGGTGCGCTATGTGGTCTATTCACATGCCCACTGGGATCACCTCTTTGGTGCGCAGGCGCTCGTCGAGGAGTACGGCGAGATGCTGGAGATCGTCGCGCACGAGTGCTGTAACGAGATGCTCACCGCCTATGCCGCCAAACCATGGGGGCTGGATTACGTGCGGCGGGTACAGCAGGAACGCCCCGCAGTGCGTGGGGCTTATCAACTGCTGGAGAAGCTGATTGATAACTGGGATCACTTCCGCATTGAGATGCCGACGGTGATTTTTGACACGACGATTGAAACGCTGCATCTCGGTGATGGTATAGATGTGGAACTGGAATGGGTTGGCGGCGAGCACAGCGCGGACTCGACCGTGTTGCGCGTGCCGGGTGACAGCGTCATGTTTCTGTCAGACAGCTTTTATCCACCAGCCAGTGTGCCTGGTGCCAAATCCGATCAGGCCATGATGCAGCGCTTTCTGGCCGAGAAGCAGAAGGTCTATATTGACGGACACAACGGGCGCATCTGGACAGGTGAGAAGAAATGACAGTGAACACTGATACATCGTGTCGCATTGTACCGCATAGGGCAGGAAAGAATCCCGCCCACCTGAATCTGGTGAAATCTACGTCTTAATCCGACGCGGTTTCGCTCTCACGGCGCAGTTGCTGCCGCGAAAGTGTCGGGTCGGTAGAGCCGTCCGACTGTGGCACGGTCTGCGGGGCGGCCTGTGAGACGGTATCCGGTTTGCCAGCGGTTGGTGCCAGCGGAATGACGAAATGGAAGGTAGTACCGACGTTGAGCTGGCTTTCCACCCAGATCTGACCGCCGTGCAGCTCGACAATACGCTGCGTGATGATCATCCCCAGACCGGTGCCCTTCTGTGTCTGGGCGCGTTCGTCGTCACTGCGAAAGTAATCTTCCTTGAACAGGCGTGACTGGTCTTCCTCAGTCATGCCAATGCCATTGTCCGAAACACGGACGTGCAGCACCTGCTGAATCTGTCCCTTTTTATTGCGGAAGCTGCGATCCACCTCAGCCGAGACACGGATTTCCGCACCTTCCGGGCTGTACTTGTGCCCATTGCTGATCAGGTTGACCAGCACCTGAATCAGTTTCAGGTGATCGCCCATAATCAGCGGCAGGTCAGCATCGACATCGTTGACCGTCGTCTGCTGTTTGTCCGCAATCTGCTTTGAGAACGGCTGAAGCGCATCTTCCACCACCTTGCGGAAGACAATCGGCAGGGTGTCGATTTCCAGTTTGCCCGCGTCGCTCTTGGCGATATCGCGCATGTCGTCGATGATATTCTGCATGCGATCCGAGTTGTTGAGGATGACGCTGATCGCCGAGGCTCGCTGTTCCTGACTCATGCTGGCGGCCATATCGCTGTTGAGCAGCGCGGCGAAACCCTTGATCGAGGTCAGTGGATTCTTCAGCTCGTGGGCGGCGAAACCAACGAACTGGCTCTTGCCCTCGGCGGCAAACTCGATTTGCTGCACCAGTTGGGCGTTCACCACCGCGATGCTGGCATGTTCAGCAAAGCGCTGGGCAAAGTCGAGGTCCAGCAGGTTAAAGCGCGGTTCCTCGTTCTTTTCGAGCATCAGAATGGCGACAATATCATTTCCGGACATCATCGGGATGGTGATCTGGCTCAGCGATCCGGGCAGTGTGTCGGTGTAATCAGGGTCGATGACCGTATCAGCCAGTTCTGCTCGCCGGCTGCGCAGGACACGGCTGGCGATACCGCGCTCACTGTCCAGCAGGCGGCTGGAGCCGAGCTTCTCATCCAGTTCCTCATAACCCTGACTGATGATCACGCGGAGCTGCTGCGGTTCGGTTTCGACCAGCGCCAGCAGGCCGGCGTTGGCGTGGACGCTGTTGATCGCCGAGCGGACCGTGATCTCCGCCACACGGCGCAGGTCAAGCGTGCGGTTCAGTTCAAAGTCGATACGCTCCAGTGTTTCCAGTTCTTCAAGCCGCTTATTGAGCTGGCTGCCGGTCATCTGGAACAGACGGGTGTTTTCAATCGCGATGGCGGCCTGTCCAGCGAAGGTGACCAGCAGGTCGATTTCTTCCTGAACGAACGGTGTATTGTCTTTCTTGTTGAGCACTTCCAGCACGCCGATGACCTTCTCTTTGGCGGCCAGCGGCACGGCCAAAATCGAGTTGGTGCGGAAGCGCTGGCTGTCCCCGACTTCGCGCCCGACCCATCGTTTATCTTCACGGGCCTCGCGGACGGTCTGCGGTACACCGGTGCGGGCGACTTCTCCGACCAGCCCCTGACCGTTAGGGATGCGCTGGCCGACCAATTCCTCGCCGGTGCCGCCATTTGCCACGCGGAAAATCATATCTCCGCTGTTATCGTCCGCCGCCAGCAGGAGTGCGCCTGCTTCGGCGTTGAGAATATCGACCGCGCTGGCTGTGATCAACTGGAGCAGGGTCTCGACATTACCGGCTTCAGCCTGTACCAGCTTCTGGCTGACTTCATTCAAAGCGCCAAGCTGACGCGCACGCAGATTGAGTTCGGAGAACAAACGGGTGCGTTCGAACGAGGTCGCGGCCAGTGCGCCAATACTGCCGAAGATGCGAAGCTGTTCCTGTGTGAACGACTCACCTGCACGGTTACGGGCAATCGCCATCGTGCCGAGGTTATCGACACCTGCGATCAGTGGTACGCCCATCCACGCCTTCACATCCTCGACGCTGATGTGCGGCGTGTAATTTTCCGTCACCACCGTCGTCGCATAATCGTCGATCAGGCGCGGCTGACGGGTGCGGACGATCTCGCTGAAGAGGTCATTACCGAGACGCCAGCGCTGGCCTTCCTTCTCCGTATAACGTTCGTCATTCTGAAGATAAAAGGCGAAATACATCTGCGCATTATTGGCGTCATGCAGGGCAATATAAAAATGCTGTGACTGAATCAGGCGGCTGGTGCGTGTGCTGATGAGTTCCAGCAGGTCATCGAATTCGATAGTGTAATTCAGTGCCTGCCCAACCTGACTGAGCAGGTCCAGTTCACTCACACGCCGTTCCAGCGACTGCACCGCCTGCATACGTTCGATGGCGACACTCAACTGAGCGATCAGCGCCTGCACATAACGCAGTTCCTCGAAGGTGTAAGGCTTGCCGGAGCGTGCTGGTCCGATGCTGATCAGGCCGCTGACACTGCGGCCTGCGGTCAGACCGGCAAGGATGGTGGACTTGAGGATCGACAGACGGGTACGATCCACCAGCAGCGCGGCAGGCATCGGCCTGGACGGGTCCAGATAGCGGAAGTGTTCATCATCCCGCAGCAAACTGACGACGCCGCTGTCTGCTGCGAAGGTTACATCGGTTTCCGGCTGATCAACACCGTAGGCGATAAAACCCTCATCGTCGCGCTGGCTGGGCAGGAAGATGAAGGTATTCACCGGGTCGATGGTGTCAGCCAGTGATGCACGGAAGGCGCTGATGATCTCGTCCACAGTATCGCGGGTCGCGATGATCCGTCCTGCGTCTTCCAGCTTGCCCTGATAGTTACGGGCCTTGCGATAGTAGATGAGGTCAATGCGATCCTGAAGCAGGTCGCGCACCGGGCTGAAGGTAATCGCGACGAGGCCGAGGACAGCGGCAATCAGAAGCGGGTTTCCGGGGGCGATCTGAATGGCGAACAGGCTGGCACCGAGCGTCAGCAGGAAATATCCCGTGGTAAGTGTCACCAGCAGGATCATGTAAGCCACACCGCGTGTAAACACCAGATCGGAGTTAACACGGGCCGGATGGAACATTGAGACCACCAGACCGATCGCTGGTGTAATCAGGAACGGCAGCATGGCTTCCATCTGGATGTCGATCTTTGCCACCAGCGAGATCAGCCACAGCAGACCGGGCACCGTGGCAAAGGCCAGGCCGAGCAGTACCAGCGAGGCCTGATCACGGATCAGACGGGTGGCCGCCTGCCGACGCTTGATGATCATCATGCCAATAATCAGCACCAGATTCGCCAGCACAAAGAAGATTACGCCGGTCACATTGGTGATGCGCGGCGAGGGCGGCATCTGATCATAGGTGAGAATCGCGTACAGCCCGATCACCAGCGCAACAGCATAACCTGCCAGATGAATACCGGGATAGCGGTAAGTCAGCGCATGCGGATCAGGATAGGTCATGCTGACAGCGAACAGTGAACCCCCGACCAGCGCGGTCGTCAGCACCCAGAAACGGGTATACGCCAGCGTGGTGCCTGCATCAAAGAAACCACCCATCAGCACGGCAACGGTAAAACACAGCGAAGCGCTGGTCAGCGCACCGAGCAGATGACGGCGGTAGAGCAGGAAAATAAAACCGATAGCGACGACAATCATCGCGGAAATATACGGGACAAAGAAGAAGATCAGCAGGTCACCGTCGGAAAAACGGTCGAGTGTGGTATCGAAGCCGAGAATCGTATCCCCGCGCAGTACATCGATCCTGACCGGCGCACCATGCTCGGCGTTCGCCAGAAAGTTACTCAGGACTTCGCGGCCACGTGCATACTCACGTGTCAGCGTGCCAAGATCCTGTCCGTTGATCGCGACGAGGACATCACCGGGTTCAATCCCCGCTTCCAGTGCAGACCACTGTGCGGCAACGACCGGCGCGGCCCGATTGACGGTCAGGGTATTGGAGGTCAGCACACCGAGGAAGGGCTGCGCACGCCACTGAAGCGCCAGAACCAGATAAACCACCATCATGATGATTGTGCTGACAGCAAGGGCCGCCGTCACCGCAAACTGAACGCGGTAGGCAAAATCAGATGATGCAGCAGGCGAGACAGTGGGCTGCGCCTGAGAACGAGACAGGCTCATAGGGGATATTCCTGCGCGGTTTGCGCTGTGCTACGGCACCCAGTGTGCGACGAACGATCTTCGAGTGTATGACGTTTGACTCGAATATCAATATCTTAACACAGCTTTACGTGATACGCGTGCAGGACGTATTTATTTTTCGTTTCATTTGGGTTGTATACAGGCAGATACGGGGGCCAAGGTGGTTCAACATCCCCCAAATTGCCTATTCGATGGTTTGAGAAAGGCAGCTTACCCGAATACAAAACAGGGATCATCTTATACCGATGATCCCTGTTGAAAACCAATGTATGTCAGCTGCCGCTGCCGCCGAAGCCACCGCCGGTTTTGACATCATCTCCACCACCGCTGTCGCGACGACGGACGTTACCAGACCGGCTGGAGCCAGCCGTACCGCCGGACTTCGAGCCGCCCATTGCACGGCCAGAACCGCCGCGATCACGCGAAGATCCCATCGTGCCGCCCGCGGTCCCGCCGCGGCTTCTGCCAGACGACTGACCAGAGCCGCCGCGTGTGCCAAACGGAAGCCGGAAGCCTCCGCCCCCGCTGCTGCCACTGCCACCAAAGCCGCCACCGGTCCGGACATCAGGATCATCGAAGCGCGGACGCTCCTCGCCCCGTGGGACGCTCTGATCTTCTCCGCCGAAACCGCCGCCGGTGCTTACATCCGGGTCACGGTAACGCGGACGCTCATCACCCCGCTGTGAATAATTCGGTCCCATGCTGTTCATCAGACGCGGCAGCACCATCGCGGCAACCACGAATAAAATACCGAGCAAGCATATCGTGCCTAAATCGAAGTCCATGACCTATCCCTCTCTGATTTCCTGCGGTTATCGTTGTGCACTGTGGTCTTATGACGCTTAGCGCACGTCGAAGGTCACTGTGTCTGCCGCATTACCGTTGATGAAAAACTGCGCTTCGTACTCACCGGGGTCAAACCCATTGACATCTTCAAACCAGATGTTGAAGCAGCCATTGTTCAGGGCGCTGGACGCGGTGATCTCGTCAGCATCGGTCACGACTTCGCCACCATAGTACAGGCGGCCAAACACGGTGGTGCCTGCCGGGACAGTCGCCCCTTCAGCCACCAGATAGATGCGATCATCGGCGTTAAAGGTATTGGTGGGATCACTCGCACAGCCTGCGCTGGTGATATTGGGTGAAACCACCACATCGCCGATATTGATGTTCGAGCCGTTATCACGGGTCTGATTATCGGGGACGTTGTTGTTGTTATTGTTTCCGTCACCACCGCCGAAGAGTCTGGGCAGCAGGAAGACCGCTGCGAGGATCACCAGACCGATAATGACAAGGTTACGCTGGTTCATCGCTGGCATTGCCGGGGTAGTACCGGGGTTATTCTTCCGCTTATCCTGATCGTTGTTATTGAAAAGACCCATAGTGATCTCAGTCTCCTTATCAGACGAAAATCTGAATGAATGCTCTCATAATAGCGAACTGTCTGGTTTACGGGATGTTACACACGCATAGTTAGTGTATAGGTCAACTGGGGGATATTTATCCAGTATTGATGTGAGGGAATGGAGAGTTTATCGGTAAAGGTTTATTGCTAAAGCACTTGAGCACTTTACGACAGGGGACGGCAGATGAGCTGTCGTCCCCTGTGTCCTGCTGCACTAAACGGCGATCTCTTTCGAAGTCCTAGCGTACCTCAAAGGTCAGTTGTTTTACTGATCTAGCATTGATATACAGGTCAATTGTGTATTCACCGCTATCGAAGCCCGTGACATCTTCGAACCACAGATTCGCGCAGATACTGCGGTAATCCTGTTCCGCCGTGATCGTATCACTATCGGCCACGACCTCACCATTATAGGAAAGGCGGGCAAAGATCGTCGTTCCAGCCTGAAAATCGCTGTCCCTCATGACCACATAGATGCGGTCATTTGAATTGAAAACACGAGTGTCATCCTGTGCACATCCGGCTGAAGTAATCGAGGATGCGGTGGTCACACCGCGCAGGGTATATGTAGATGAAAAATCCGTAATGATCTCATCGTACACCGGAGCTTCATTCAGAGTAAGCATGCTGGTCGAAAATATCATGAGAGATGCTTTTGCAACGACGTTGAACGCCTGTGTCAGCGCTGTGACTGGTGTCAGGCAGTCTATCGGCTGGCTAAAAAAGTGCTGGCTGTTCAGGCGCTCGGCAGAAAATGCCGCACGGTCTTGCGCGGCCCGCACTTGTGAAGCACTAAACAGGGCAGCGATGATCGCCGAAAGAACGATCATTGCGATCAGACAGATCACCAGCAGTCGTTTGCTAAAAGCCAGTGTGATGGTTGTGTCCGATTGTGTGATACGCATCATCCATGCTCCCCATAATTTTTTAATAAGCTGAAACGTTCCAGCAACGATTCATATCGATACTTTAAAACAAAAAGCGACCAGACCTGATCGCTTTTCAGAGTTTGCGTTGAGGATTGACGCTTATTCGCCGTTTGACGTGCCGTCCTGTGGAGCGCTGATGTCGGCAAGGCGCACGCGCAGCACGGTGATCAGTGGGGCAACCGGCACGCGGAGCTGTATCCCACGTTGACCGGCACTGAACACGATATGTTCCAGTCCGGTAGCGGGCTGATCGAGGTAGACCGGCCAGTTTTTATCGCGCAGCATCAGTCCGCTGATTCCGCCGACCTTCAGACCGGTCAGGGTTTCAGCATCCTTGTGGGCGGCCATGTGCACCTTCTTCACACCCGCAGCGACGGCCATCTTCTTCAGGTCGAGCCGACGATCACTGGCGAGCATCACCAGCATTGGTTTGGTGCCGGGTTTGTTGTCATCGGACTGCACGACCAGCGTTTTATACACCATGAAATACGGCAGGCCGAGCGCTTCCGCGACTTCTTCGGCGTCCTTGATCGTGTCGGGATAGGGCAGCGCCTCATAGGGAACCTTGAACTGTTCCAGAAGGCGCATGGAGTTCAGTTTAGCGACCATAACCGGGATGGACTAGCTTCTGAGTTCGTTGCGTTCGCGGATGATCATCATCACGCCGGTCGCGCCGACCGCCAGCACACCCAGCACCAGCATCAGACGACCGAGCGCAGCCTGATTTTCAGCCTCGCTACCTGCTTCGACTGCCTCGACTTCACCTTCGCCTGTTTCGCCACCCGCAGCGCCTGTCTCCTCGCCGGGTTCTTCGGTCGCCGCTTCCTCAGTGATCGTCACCGCTGGCGCGACCGCCTCAGTCGTCTCGGCTGTGGGTTCGACAGCGGCTTCGTCAGTCGCATCGGCTTCTTCCGTCGCGGATTCGGTGGCCTCAGCGGTTGCCTCGTCGGCAGCTTCTTCTGTGACCTCTTCAGTCGCTTCGTCAGTCTGTGCCAGGGTGTGGGTGACCGTCAGCGGAGCCAGCAGCAGGCCAAAGGCGAGGACAGCCAGTAACGATAGATTCAACAGGCGGTTTAGGGTACGCATCGGGGTTCAACTCCTGAGAAGATGTGCGTTAATTCAGATTCAAATTCGCGTCATAGGGACATCCGGAAAACTCCGGTGTACAGCGGCGCGATTATAACACATCTTCGGCCAGCGTCAGGCATCCTGAGGCACTGGCTGGACCTATAGGCGTTGAAAAATACCCCAGGGGGCTACACACTGCGGGCAATCACCACCACACGCCGGTCATAGCTGCCATTTTCGCTCAAACTCTGTGGATCACAGGTGATGAGCGTAAGCTGTGCGCTGTCGGTCGGATACAGCAGGCTGAGGTCATCGACGGCGACGGTGGTCACCTGATGGACGACGAATGACCACTCCTCAGCGGCGGTGCGGACGGTGATCACATCCCCCGTGCGCAGCCTGTCAAGTCTCTGGAAAACCGCAGGCTGACGTGCTTCCAGCTCCGAATGGCCGCCGAGGACGGTGTTACTGTTTTCGCCAAACCACGCTGTACCTTCGAAATAGCCGACTTCCCAGTCGATCTGAGAGACATCCCATGTGACGACGCCATCCGGGAAGGCTTTCAGCGCGACCGGCACAACAGCGGCCTCAACGTGAATGGACGGGATGGACAGGTGTACAGATTGGGGCGGTGCGACGGCTGCGAGTGCGTTCAGACGGTGCAGTGCGGCGAAATCGTCGGCGCTCAAAAGGGACACGGCAAGCTTTACTAACAGGATGATAAACTGCATAGACCCTGCTCTGATCAATCTGCGGAGCCGCCATTATATCAGCTCGACTGGCTTGCCGTGATAATCGCCATAGCGCTGGACGGCGACGGCAAAGGCCTGCATGTCACTGTCCGTCAGGGTGGTGAATGGCGAGACTTCTACCAGGATGTTTTTCTTTTTAATCGTGCGTTTCCACGTCCCGACGACGCGGCCATCGATCACGATCGTCGGGTAGAAGATGCCGTTTTTACCGGGACAGATGCGCTCGGCAAACTGCGGGTCCAGCACGGCGTCGCGATTTTTATAGCCGAGGATGTATTCGTCAAAGCCGGGTAATGCATAGGCGGTCGGGGACGGATCAGGCTGCACGTCTGATGTGTCGGATGCTGGCGCGAAATAGTGGGTCAGCCCGTCGATGCTGTCCTGCTCAAGCTGCGATTCGACGGCCTGCAAACCGGCACGGGCGTCGCCAGCCGTCAGGCCGGACCAGCCGATATAATCCGCAAGCGTGGCCGGGCCTCGGCTGGTAAAGTAGCGCAGTGCGAGTTCCGCCAGTGCTTCGTCACGGGTGCGCGTGATGCTGTCCGGCGGCGGATTGAACAGTCGGAAGGTCGCATCATTCCCAATCATCCCACCCTGCCAGATCAACTGCCACATCGACGCATGGTGCAGCATGTGCGGTGTGCGCTGTCCTTCACCGGAGATGCCGTTCTCTTCCAGAACCGCACGCAGGTCACTGCGCGTCAGCATCGGCTCTTTTTCCAGCGCTCTGACGAACAGCTCACTACTGCGGCGCAGGGTGACCTCATCCAGTTCGAGTTCCTTATACCGGCGGGCATAACCTTCGATCTGACGCGGGGCCAGCAGATCCAGCAGCCACGGCACATCCTGTGGCGCAGCCAGATGCAGTGTGCCGCGCATCAGCCAGGTGCGGATGATCTGCTGATCGGCCACTGCCTGCTCGATCTGGTCGTCGGTACTTCCGGGGACGCGCAGGCCAATCGACCATTTCGCGCCGGGATAATCCTGCCCCTGAATGGCGACCAGTCCACGCACGGCATCCACCGGAAAGGCAAACCGGCGGCGTGAAATCCCCTGACTGGCGAGGCGCTGGTCAGCAATACGCTGGTAGGCAATACGAAGCATCTGTGGTGTATGCGGTACAATCATGCGTTGGCGGTCCTTTAAGTGGTGGACTGGGTTTGGGTTTGTGATTTGCGCCAGATGACCAGATTGTCCGGCGTGACATAGACCACGCTGGCGGGCATTTCGAGAAAGTCGCCAAGGCGATCCGCAGCAGCGGTTACGGCGTCCTGTTCGGCGTCAGTCAGTGGACGCAGCGGTGCGAGTTCGACCTGCACCGTTTTGCGGACAAAGATACGCCGCCAGTTGCCGACCATCTTCCCACTGATCACCAGTATACCGCCCAGAATCGAATTCGGGTCCGGCTCCAGATTGCCCGGTTCCACAATGCCGTAATAGTCACGCAGATGGATGGTGTATTCGTCATAAGGCGGCAGCAGATACGCATCCGGGTGCTGATCGTCAAAGGTCAGCGGTGGCAGGGCGGAAGCAGAGGACCAGTAGGTCTTACCGTTGATGTCTTCAGCGGTCAGGACATCACCGAGCAGTGCAATACCGGCGCGGACATCAGCGATTGTCATGCCGGACCACCACGCGAAGTCATGGACGGTCGCGGGGCCGTGACTGGTGAAAAAGCGGCGCGTGAGTTCGGCCAGTGCTTCGTCACGCGGCAGGGATTTCGCCTGCGGAGCACGTTCATCCAGCAGGGCATAGGTCTGCTGTTTGCCCCGGCGCGGTCCACTGCATACGATCCGCTCGAGCTCGGCATAATGCGTGACATAGCCGAGGCGCATCGAGCTGGCTTTGATCCCGACCCCATCCAGAACGGCTCCCACCTCTTTGCGCGTCAGATGATGGCCGCCTTGCAGCGCCTGCGCGATGATTTCACTGCTGCACTTCAGCAGCGGTTCGTCCAGTTCCAACTGACGGTACATGTAGGCGTTCACGGCATGGACACGCGGCGCGGTCAGTTCCAGCAGCCAGCGGATATCCTGCGGTGTGACAAAGTGCCACGTCGGGCGCATCACGTGCGTGCGAAGGAAATCACCGCGATTGAAGGCCGCTTCGATGTCGGCATCGGTGACAGACGTCTGACCAGCCTGCTGTATGCGCTGTGCAAGAGCCCATTTCGCCAGTGCGTATTCCTGCCCCTGCACCGCGCCAAACCACTGGACGACTTCGGCGGCGGTCTGGAAGTTGGGCGAGGTCAGACGGGTGTTTGCCATGCGCTGATTGGCAATCGCGGTCATGGTGTGGGCTCCTCTCTGTCATATACCCTAATTGTAAAAGCGATATAGGTCATTTTTCGCCCTGATGTAACTCACCCATCCCGTTTTCAGGAGTCGGTGTATTTCACATCTTTCAAACACAGGGCCGGATACCTCCGGCCCCTACACGCACCAGGAGAAGGACAGGGCGCGGACACGGCATGCCGTGTCCCTACATCGGGTGTTTTGTAGGGACAATGCCTAAACATGCCTGCATGTCGTTGTCCGCCGTTTGCATAATATTCAGAGCCGTTTTCTGAATATCGGATGCGGGAACCTACCCCCGATAATCGCGGAAGAAGGCGCGCAGATCATCCGCCAGCAGGTCCGGGGCCGAGAGTCCCGCGAAGTGACCGCCGCGTGGGTACTCCGTCCAGCGCTTGATGTTGAGCAGGCGCTCTCCCAGTTCACGCGGGGGTGGATTATCAAGCGGAATGTCCCTGGGGAAGAGGGCGACCCCGGCAGGGACACCGGTTGAAGGATCGACTGGCGCACC
>JAEZAF010000143.1 GCA_023430545.1 Chloroflexota bacterium | reverse complement strand
GAGAAAAGCATTCGTCAGATGCTGCGAGGGAAAGGGAGAAAAGCAGGTTTAACGGGTGGATAAAAAGTCCTCCCCTGTCAACGGGGGAGGATTTAGGTGGGGGTCTTGGCAGCCTAATTTCGAGCGTATAATCTGCTTAACTTGGTGCATATGGGGCTGGAAGAATCCGGCCCATCGGACTTGTAATCAATATTCAAATGGCTTTAAGCGCCACAGCGTTCGACAGCCGTCAGGTTCCGCCCTGACATGAGAAATGATCGTTGATTTGCGGATGACCACCACAAGTGCCATTAAAGCTTCATCCTATGTCCTGATCGTGATGGCAAACCCACAGGTGAATCAGGTCTTGCAGCACCTGACCACCGGCGGCTATGCCACCATGCTGACCCAAACGACGGAAGGCGCTTTAAAGCTGTTCCAGCGCTTTAATCCCGTCCTGACGATCCTCGACAGCACCCTGCCCGATGTGGACGCTGTCGCTTTTTGTCAGGCCGCCGAGCAGCGCCTGTCTGAGCAGCCGGAGCATGAAGCCGATCATCAGCGCCGCAGCAGCCTGCTGGTCATCCTTCCGGCGGAGCAGCGGGACAAGGCCGAGTTCCTGCTGGAGCTTGGCGCTGATGATGTGCTGATCGAAAGTGAACCGTCAGTCAGCCCGCGCCTGCTGCGAAATCGCATCCGCCAGCTTCTCACCCTTCAGCAGATCCCGCCGCCGCTTGAGTACCAGCGTCAGTTTCTAGACTGGGTGGATACCCCCAGCCTGATCTGTGACCGTCACGGCGCGATCCTTGCTGTCAATCCGGCACTGATGCGGCTGTGCACCTCATCGGCGGAAAAACTGCACACGATGACGCTGCAATCCCTGCTGAGCGAAAGTGACACCGCCGGAAAGCCGCAGATCGTCAGCCGCATCGCACAGGCCGCCGAGTTGAGCCATTTTTTCCGCGACCAGCCGAGAATCGAACGCCGCGTATCGCTCTGGCGGCAGGACCAGCCGCCCCTTTCGACCACCCTGACCCTCAAGCCGATGGATCAGGGGCATTATCTGGCGACCTTTACACCGATGGTCTACGCCAATGGTAATGCTGGCAGCAGTCCTGCCATCCGCGCCACCGCCACCCAGACGATCACCGGTGTGGGCATCAGGCAAAGCGCCGCTGATAAAACCTCGACCAGCCTGCATCCCACAGTGAACGTCACATCCCCTGACGCCGTGCGCGAGAGTCAGGAGATCACGACCGAAGTGCCGCAGCAGGGCTACATCAGCGGCGATCTCTTCAACGATGCCAACGACGCCATTCTGGTGATCGAAATCGAAACCGGCAGCATCCTGAATGCCAACCGGCTGGCCTGCCGCTGGCTGGATTACACATTCGACGAGCTGACCTCGATGTCGATTGATGCCATCGAAACGCCTTTGAATTCCGAGCAGCAGCGTCAGCTTCAGGAGATGATGTCTACCACCGGCCAGTTGGTCTACGAGCAGGCTTACCGGACGCGCTCCGGTGCGCTCATCCCGGTCGAGGTCAGCAGCCGCATCATCCAGTATGAAGGTGCTAATGCCTTCCTGTGCTTTGCGCGTGACATCACCCGCCGCCGCAAGAGTGAAGAGGCAGAACGGGCGCAGCGCAGTCTGGCAGAAGCCCTGCGTGCCAGCGTCTCGGTCCTTAACAATTCGCTCGACTTCAACGATGTGATCGAGAAGATGCTCGAACTGATCGATTACGTCGTGCCATCAGATGCCGCCAACGTCATGCGTATCGAGGGTACGCAGGTGCAGGTGATCGCACATCGCGGCTATGAACGGTCCAGTCCGCTGCAACTGCCGACCAGGGCCGCCGGTCAGGGCGGGATGGCGCTTCCCGGTCATGTCATCATCACCGGCCAGTCAGACGAGCAGGATCTCACGATTAAAACCCGCGCCCGCCTGCGGGATCTGCCGCTGACCCAGTGGATGCACCGCAACAAGCTGCCCATTCACATCTCGGACTCGAAAGAGCTGCGCCAGTATCGCACTGATGAACGCATCACGCAGCCGGAATTCCGTTCCATGATAGGCGCGCCTATCATTGTCGAGAACAACGTCATCGGTTTTATTCATCTGGAAGGCCACAGCCCGAATCAGTTCAACGACGAAGATGCCGGTCGCCTGATGGCCTTTGCTGATCAGGCCGGGATCGCCCTGCGCAATGCCCAGCTCTTCCATCGGATGCAGAATTACGCCGATGAACTGGAACAGCGTGTCGAGGAGCGCACCCTTCAGCTCACCCGCGCCAATTTCGTGCTTCAGGAGCAGATGATCGAGCGCCGCAAGTTCGAAAATGCACTGGCCGAAGAGCGCAACCTGCTGCGCACGCTGATTGATACCCTGCCCGACAAGGTCTATGTCAAAGATCGCAGCGGGCGGATTGTCCTGCAGAACGCCGCCAGTGATCAACGGTCGCGCCTGTCCGATGACACCCCGACCGAGACAACGGAACTGATCGAACTACCGGAGACGCTGGCGGATATTCAGCCGGACAGCCTGCCGGACAGCGTGACTATCGACCCGTCCCCCGCGTCAGCTATCGAGACCCTGCGCGATACACAATTGATTCCGGCAGTGAATCTGCCGCAGGTTGAGGCGCTCAGCGATCTGGAACGCGCCGTGATCGAACAGGGTATCTCAATTCTCGATCAGGAGCACATGTGGTTCGACGATCACGGTGTGCAGCACTGGACGCTGGAAACCCGCGTGCCGCTGCACGACGAAAAAGGCGAGATCACCGGGCTGGTCAATGTCCAGCGCGATATTTCAGCGCTTCGTGGTGCCGAGCAGGAGCTGGCGCAGGTCGTCACCGGGGCCAACTGTCTGTTATGGTCAGCCTATGTCGAGGAGATCGACGACCGTCTCCAGTGGGAATTAGATATCTCCAGTGAAGAAGCCGCACGGCACTTTTTACCCGTGCGCATACAGGAAGATCAGAGCTATACCTCTGCATGGCTTGCCAGCCTGCTGCCAGCCGACCGCAAGCAGCGTGACGACATCAGCCGCATGGCGATTCGCAGCAATCGCAGTCATTACATGACCGAGTATCGCTGCCGCCGTGCGGATAACGAGATCCGCTGGCTGTCTGAGGAAGTGCGTATCCGACCCATTCGCCCCGGACGCTGGTCACTGGTCGGCGTCTGTACCGACATCACCGATCGCAAGAAGGTCGCACAGGCCCTTCAGGAATCCTTTGAGCAGCTTGATGCCCGCGTGCAGGAACGCACCCGCGATCTGACACAGGCCAATCAGGTGCTGAAAGAGCAGATGGCCGAGCGCAAGCGGGCTGAAGAAGCCCTGCGCGAGAGCGAGTCCCGCTTCCGGGCGCTGGTTGAAAATGCGCCGGAAGCCATCGTCGTCTTTGATGTGATCACCGAGCGCTACATCAATGTCAATCAGAATGCCGTCCGGCTGTTCGGCGGCACACGCTCCGAACTGCTGACCAAAGGCCCGCTGGATCACTGCCCCGAATTTCAGCCCAGCGGCGCAAAATCCAGCACGCTGATGCGCAAATATATTCAGGACGCGCTGCATGGACGCATTCCGGTCTTCGAATGGCAGTACATCGGCGCGGACGGTGTCGAGATCCCGTGCGAGATGCGGCTGCTGCTGCTGCGTGATGCCAACACCTATCAGATTCGCGGCAGCATCACCAACATCAGCGAACGGCTGCGGGCACAGCAGGCGCTGAAGGAGAGCGAGCAGAAATACCGTTCGCTGACCAATCAGCTTCCGGTCGGCGTTTACCGCGCCCTGCACGACGGACGCATTCAGTTTGCCAACCCGACCATGGCCCGTATCCTCGGCTACGACAACCCCGAAGATCTCATCGGCCTGTCGATCTTCGACTTCTTCCACATGGAAGACGGGCCGCTGGACGGCGATCTGGTTGTGCGTGATCTTCTACCGACCGATCCCACCGTCATCCAGATGGAGCACCGCGTCCGCCAGCGTAATGGCAATATCATCTGGGTGCGCGATACCGGCCATATCATCCTGGAAGGCGAGGAAATCGCCTATATCGACTACATCTGCGAAGACATCACCGAGAGCGTGAACATCAAACAGGCCGAGCGCAAGCAGCGGCTTCTGGCCGAGGCACTTCAGGCCGCAGCCGAAGATCTCAGCCGCAGCCTCGACCTCGATAAAATCCTCGCGCAGATGCTTCAGCACGTCAATCAGGTCATCCCCCGTTTCAGGGAAGCGACCGTCATCCTGCTGGAAGACACCCGCGAGTCGGCCCGTGTCCTGCATTTCGCGTCCACCCAGGATACCGGCCCGCAGTTACTCGTCCTGCAGAAGCACATCGACCCGGCAAAGTGGCCGATCATGAACCGCCTGCTGGACATGGACTCCCCGTTTGTGATCGACGATGTCCGCACCGATCCCGACTGGATCTTGGTCGAAACCCACGAATGGGTTCATGCCTATCTCGGCGCACCGATTCAGGTCGAAGGTCGCACCATCGGCGCGATCAATATCATGGCCGATCAGATCGGAGCCTTCACCCTTGAGCATGGCGAGTGGCTGATGACCTTCGCCAATCAGGCCGGCATGGCAGTGCAGAATGCACGCCTGTATGAAGCGATCCAGAAACACGCGCAGGAACTTCAGGAGCGTGTGCAAGAACGGACCGTCGAACTCGATACCGAACGCGCCCGTTTGCGTGCCATCCTCGACTCGATGACCGATGGCGTGGTCTTCTACGATGATACCGGCGAGACACGCTTCTCCAACCGGTCCCTGAATCACATCATCGGCGAAGGCAGCGACCAGCTCACCATCCCGGAGCTGTGGCATCAGACCTTCGTCGGCACCGAAGAAGAACGCATCGCCTTCGAGGAACGCTTCAACAATGCCCTGAATGCCAGCAATGTCTACAGCGCCAAACTGCGCCTGCGCCGCCGTGACAACTATGAGTTCGACGCTATTCTTGTCAGCAGCCGCGTGCAGAACAGCGAAGGCCATCCCATCGGCATCGTGACCGTCATCCGTGATGTCAGTCAGGAAACGCGGCTGGAACAGCAGAAGAAGAGCTTCATCTCATCGGCGTCGCATGAACTGCGCACTCCGCTGACCAATCTCAAGACACGTCTCTACCTCATCGGGAGGGAACCCCACCGGCTGGAAGAGCATCTGCAGGTGCTGGAAACCGTCACCAACCGCATGCGGCGTCTGGTAGAGGATCTGTTCGATATTTCCCGCTTTGAACACGGTATGATGACACTGCAAACCGAGCTGACGCATCTTCAGCCGCTGTTAGAGGACATGGCCCAGCTTCAGCAGCCGGAAGCGGACAAGGTCCACGTCCGGATTGAAGTCGATGTGCCGGAAACGCCGCTGTGGGTGATGGTCGATGAGCCGCGTCTGATTCAGGTCATGACCAACCTGATCATCAATGCCATCAATCACACACCGCCGCAGGGCCGCATCCGGATTGATGCCGAAATCGATGAAGCCACCGCCGGCGTCCGCATTGGCGTCCACGATACCGGCGTCGGCATCCCCGAAGAGCTGCTCTTACAGATCTTCAAGCCGTTTGTACGTGGCAAGGAAGACAACAAAGGCGCTGGACTGGGCCTGAGCATTTCAAAGGAGATCATCGAACTGCACGGCGGGACGATCA
>JAEZAF010000282.1 GCA_023430545.1 Chloroflexota bacterium | reverse complement strand
CCCCGGCGTTCTGCGTCAATGGGATCTGCCGCGCTGCGATGAGTTTCCAGAACATGCCACCTAACCACACCACCCTGCGCTGGAAGATCATCACAGATGGGCAGTCCAGTGGATGGCGACCGTTTGTCACCGACATGCCCGGCACACCCAACCTGATCAAACCAGCCAACGGCGCACTGCTGGAGCCACCGCTGCCGCGTTTCGTATGGTCACCCGTGCCGGATGCCGAGCAGATGCAGTTGGTCATCGATCAGATTAACCTGTCCGACGATCAGGGTGGCATGAATGGCAAGCGCCGTGTCGTCGAATTCACCTTCTCGGCGGAGAGTATCCCCTTACTTACCGAAGTCTGTGATCCGGGGGCCAGACGATGCAGCGTCAAACTGGAGAGTCTCGGCATCCCTTCACTAACGAATGGAGATTATCGCTGGAGTATCAAAACGCGCAGCGCCTTTGGCAAAGGGCGCAGTGAGAAATGGCAATTCAGTGTCCACGATGGCATCGTCCGTGACGACATCATACATGATGCTGTTGTGCCTGCCAGCACGACTGTGCCTGCCAGCACGCCCCCTGAAGGGCTTGTCCCGCTACCTCCGCCTGTGCCTTGATTTCAGGAACCAAAAGACCCGGCCTGATGTAGACTGGGTCTTTTGTGTCATCATGATAATGCAGAAGTTTACTCGGCCTTCTCGCCGCCGTCGGAGCTTTCGCCACCTTCAGCGCGGGCACGCTTACGCGCCAGTGCTGCTTCACGCTTCGCCAGACGTGCAGCCTTTGCCTCATCAGAGCTTGCATCAGCGCTTGCATCCTGATTGGCACCCGCAGCGGCGCTGGCGGTCGGGACTTCACCTTCAGCCGGTGCCGAACCCGCCTGACCAATCGCCTGCTCCGTCGCGGCGATCACAGCGTCACCCTGAGGGCTGGCCGCAGCGGCTGCGGCAGCTTCCGCCTGCTGCTGTGCGGCGGCTTTCTTGGCGGCTTCCTTCTCAGCCTTCTGACGGGCCGAAATCACATCCTTGTGTTCCCAGCCACCGCGATCACGTGCTTCTTCAGCAGCGACCGTCGGGGCAATGCTCACCCAATAGCTCAGCGGCTTCTGAAGTTTCGGCTTGTCATGGATGTGCGCCATCGTGCGATCATAACTCGCCATCTCGTAATCATGATCCATCTTGATCGCATCGAACGGGCAGAACTCCGCGCAGTAGCCGCAGTTCATGCAGATATCGATGTCGATGTAGAAGGCTTCCGGCTCCGGAATCGGGCGCTTGGTGACCGGGTCCTGTCCACGCACAATCCAGATACACTGCGGCGGGCACGCCTTGGCGCAGATACCACAGCTTGTGCACCAGTCCTGCCCCGGTGCATCGGGATGATCATCATCGTTCACCACGAGGAACGGGACGAAGCGGAAGCGCTCCGGCACGGCCAGTTTTTCATCCGGGTACTGGACGGTGAAGATACCCTGTGCCGTCGGTCCCTGACGCTCCGCGAACATTTCTTCACTTGTATATCTGCGCACGCCGTGGCGCAGGTCATCGACATAGGTGGCGATGAAATGCTTGAGCGTAACCCCAAGCCCCTTGAGAATACCTACTCCGTACATGCTTTCTCCTACCTTAACGATCCGTCTCGCCGAGCACGATGTCGATACTTCCGAGGATCGAGACAACATCAGCGACTTTGTGACCCTTAGACATCGGACCTAACGCCGTCAGATTGACAAAACTTGAGCCGCGCACGTGATAGCGCCACGGGTTCTGCGAGCCTTTCGAATCACCGGCGGACACGACATAGAAGCCGAGTTCGCCCTTGGGATTCTCGACGCGGCCATAGGATTCACCCAGCGGCACACGCACATTATAGTCACGACGGCCAGAGAAAATCTCTTCGCCCCGGGTCGCTTCCAGTCGCGGCAGAATCTGACGCAGGATGCGCAGGCTCTCGCGCATCTCAAGGATACGAATATAGTAGCGGTCGTAAATATCACCGTTCTGGCCGGTCGGAATATCGAAATCCAGTTCCGGATAGATGCTGTACGGGTCAGCACGACGCACGTCATACGGCACACCACTGGCACGCAGCAGTGGACCAGCGCAGCTATAGGCAATCGCCATATCCGCCGGCAGCACACCAACACCGATCGTACGAGCACGCAGAATCTCATTGTCGTTGAGATACGTTTCGTACTCATCGAGGAAGCGCGGCAGGCGCTCGGTGATCATCTCCGTCAGGAATTCCATGGTGTCATAATCGCGAACGCGGTCATTCACCAGATTCGCGACCGAGTGGATACGTTCCGGGATGTCCTTGAACACACCGCCGAAGCGCATGTAATTGTTCATCAGACGGCTGCCAGTGGTCGCCTCGAAGAAGTCGAGGATCTTCTCGCGTTCGTTATTGGCATACAGCATCGGGGTGAAGAATGCGCCGAGGTCATTGAGCAGGAAGCCTACCGCCCACAGGTGATTGACAATACGCGTCAGCTCAGACATCAGCACGCGGATGCATTCTGCACGGTACGTCGGCGGCTGATACCGCGCACCTGTTGAGAGTAATTTTTCAACCGTAATCGCATAGCCGAGGTTATTGCTGTTCCCGCTGATGTAATCCAGACGATCGGTGAATGGCATATTCTGAAGCCATGTATTGCGCTCACCGATCTGTTCGTGGTTGCGGTGCAGATATCCCATGACCGGTTCCAGCGTGTCGATCGTCTCACCGTCCAGCGTGATGACCATACGGAACACACCGTGCGTACTCGGATGCTGTGGTCCCATATTGACGACGAGGCGATCCGTGCGGAGTTCCTCGCCCGCCAGCGGTGCCACATCCACACCCAGACCCATGCTGTTATAGATCGTCTCTTCGGACCGGTCCTGCAGCCGCGAAAGATCGAAATCCGCCGGGTATTTGACATTGTGACCGTAGGCATTCGTCTCTTCGGAACGGCGCACATAGCCTGCGGGCCAGCGGCTGTCGAAGGGCTTGTGTTCCGCCTCGTAATACGGTTCCTTCCAGTCCTTGCGCATCGGGTGGCCTTCGAAGCCGTCCCACATCAGAATGCGCTTAAGGTTCGGATGTCCGGCGAAGCGGATGCCATAAAGGTCATAGGCTTCGCGTTCCTGAAAGTCCGTCCCCGGATAGACATCAATCAGCGACGGGATCTCAGCGCGTTCGCGTTCCGTCTGCGCCTTGAAGACCAGTGCCGGTCCACCCGTGGAGCGGAACGTGTGATACACCATCTCCAGATGGTCAGTGCCGCCTTCTGCGCCAAGATAGTCAACTGCGCAGGCATTGGTCAGGTAATCGTAGCCAAGCTGGTCACGGATAAAGCCAGCAACCTCAACCAGTCGGTTCTTGTCGATAATCACGCCCTGGTAGCCAGTACGGGTATCATCCGACACAGCACCGGGGAAGCGCTCTTTCAGCACACCGAGGGCTTCGTCCACGGTGACATTATCAAGTTTCTGTGTATCAGGGGCGAGCTGATCGGCCATCGTTAAACCTCAGGATTCTTTTGTGCAAATTCGCGGCGTTTCGCCAGCGCCTGCATACGCAGTTCCAGAATATTCTCATCCACCGGAGCCGGGGCAGCCGCAGCAGTCGATGCCAGTGCAGCCGCCTTTGCAGACACCTGCTTCTTGATCTCCATAGGCGGTGGCAGTTCGCGCACGCCGTAGGGTTTACCCTCTGCCGCAAGCTGTGCCTGACGACGAATGATATCCATCTGGCGCGGGTCGATAATATCCGGCCCGAGGATCGGGATCGGCGTCGGTTCAGACGGGCCAACACCATACCACGGCACATCATCCAGATTGGACAGCGACTGGCCGTCGATCTTCTTCTGAAGCGCAATCAGACCATACATCAGCGACTGCGGGGTTGGCGGGCATCCCGGCACATAGATATCGACCGGCAGATACTTGTCGATACCGGAGACAACATTATAGCCTTCCTTGAATGGACCACCGCCGCTGGCGCAGGCTCCCATCGCCATCACATACTTCGGCTCTGGCATCTGGTTGTAAAGGCGGACAATCGGAACCACCATTTTCTTCGTGACTGTCCCGGAGACGATCATCAGGTCCGACTGACGCGGGCTGGCGCGCATGACTTCCATGCCGAAGCGCGAAAAGTCGAAACGCGAAGACGCCGTTCCGATCATTTCAATCGCGCAGCAGGCAAGGCCGAACAGCAGCGGCCACATCGAGGAGCGCCGACTCCAGTTATAAATACGGCTTAAACTTGTGATCGCAAGATTCCCCTGCAAATCTGCCGGAAGCGGAAATTCCGTATCATGGATTTGCTGAAGGTCGAGATCCCTGTTAGAGGTGATCGTCATTGCGCATGCCTCTCTTCATACCATTCTCTTAATATTGCACTGAGGATTTGGTCGTTTACCAGTAATGGGTCGTCGGCAAAATCTGGCAGTGCAATAATCCAATCATACAACTGCTGCAGGCTGACATCATCCGGTTCTACATCAGGATGTTCAGCCATCAGGGTCAGAACTATTTCGTAAGATGCATCCCAGATCAGCGACATCCCGATTGTACCTCATGTCACAAAAAAGGTCGATAAAAAACCGACCTTTATTTCTTTGTTTTTCATCGCATGTTCAGCCAGCCATTCTACCCAGCAGCAGACCGCCAGCCACCGCGATCTTATCCACCGCGCTGATCCTCGCTCAGAATCCGATCCGTATCGATCTGGGCGCGCTGGAGCCGTCCGCTGTAATCGACGTAGACCGACTTCCACTCGGTGAACGAGTCCAGACCTGCCTGCCCTGCTTCGCGCATGCCGTTACCGGTGCCGCGTGTGCCACCGAACGGGAACTGGATCTCAGCGCCGGTCGTCCCGTGATTGATATAGACGATACCGGTGGTAATGTCACGGATCGCACGGAAAGCGGCGTTCACATTTTCGGTGAAGATGCTGCTGGAAAGCCCATACTGGGTATTGTTATTGACCTGAATGGCCTCATCCAGCGACTCGATCTCGACAATCGACAGCACCGGCCCGAAGATCTCTTCCTGCTCGACGCGCATCCCCTGCTTCACCCCGTCCAGCAGTGTCGGCTGGAAGAAGTAACCATCAGGCAGTGACTCTTCACGGTTGCCGCCGACCAGCACACGCACACCGTCTGCCTGAGCCACGCCCATATAATGAACGACCTTGTCCAGCGCCTTCTGGTTAACCAGGGGGCCGACATTCGTCTCAGAGTTAAGGCCGTTCCCCAGCTTCAGCGTCTGCGCCTTCGCGACCAGTGCATCGATCAGCTTCGGCTTGATCGCCTTGTGGACAATCAGACGGCTGGTGGCCGTGCAGCGCTGGCCGGTTGTCCCAAATGCACTCCATGTGATGGCTTCGGTCGCGAGGTCGAGATTGGCGTCATCCATCACGATGATGGCATTCTTGCCGCCCATCTCCAGCGTGACTTTCTTACCAAGTGCGGCTGCCTTGCTGTAAACCGACAGTCCCGTCTGTGTGGAGCCGGTGAACGAGATCACGCGCACGCCCGGATGCTTCACGAGCGCATCGCCGCTGTCACCCGCGCCAATCACCAGATTCAGCACACCGGCGGGCAGACCGGCATCCTCGAAGACCTTCACAAACGCGGCGGCAATCGCCGGGGTTTCTTCACTGGGCTTGAAGACCACGCTGTTACCGGCGATCAGTGCAGGCAGCATCTTCCAGCTTGGCACCGCCACCGGGAAATTCCACGGCGTGATCAGGCCGATCACACCCACCGAGTCGCGCAGCGCCATACCGAATTTGTTGGGCATCTCGACCGGCGCGGTATACCCCTGCAGGCGGCGGCCTTCCCCACCCATGTAATAGGCCATGTCGATGGCTTCCTGCACATCACCGCGTGTTTCAGCGATGATCTTGCCCATTTCCATCGTCATGAGCTGCGCGAGATCTTCCTTGCGATCGCGCAGGATCTCCGCCACCCGGAACAGGATCTCTCCACGGCGCGGCGCAGGGACCAGCCGCCACTGCTGATAAGCGCTTTTAGCAGCAGACACAGCCGCGTCAATATCGTCGCGGTCACTCATCGGCACTTCCGCGATCACGTCGCCGGTGGCCGGGTTGCGCGTCTCAAAGGTTTTGCCAGACTTCGCAGGAATCCACTGTCCGCCAATGTAATTTAAAATTGTTTCTGCCATCGTATTTACTTTCCAGTACGCGTTGATCGGGCGTTAAAGGTGACGCTCAAATGATCTCTTTACAGACGCAGTATAACGGATGTGAGTCCGGTTTTACAGAATCACTCCGCTGGATTCTTCCCGCACTGCCGTTACGAAACCGACGAAACCGCCTGCGAGCTGACGACCGCCGCACCCTCCGTGCGGACCGTTGTGCAGCGCGAAACCGCCCCGATTCCTGCGTCGTCATACAGCGCCTGCATCGCCGCCGCCGCCCGTGACCCAACCTCACGCGAATCGCAGATCGCGCACAGGGTCGGCCCTGCCCCACTGATCACCAGACCATAAGCCCCTGCCTGCTTTGCCGCCGCCCGTGCTTCATGCAGCAAAGGCATCAGATGCGCCCGTGCGGGTTCGATAATCGTATCCGCTTCGACGATCTCACCAATCGCCTGTATATCGGATCGATACAGCGCGTCGATTAACTGCGCAATCGCGGAAGTCTGTGAGATCATGGATTTAAGCGGGACATTTTGAGGAAGGACGGCCCGGGCTTCAGACGTGGGAACGGCCACATTCGGTGTGACCAGCGCGAAATGCAGGTTTTGCGGTGAGGGCATCGGCAGGATCTGGTGGATGTCGGTCCCGCAGATCAGCGTAATTCCGCCGAGCAGACTCGGCGCGACATTATCCGCATGATACCCGCTGACCAGCGCTTCTCCGTCGAGACAGGCCGGAAGCAGATCGCGCTGTGCCAGCGGAGCGCCAAACAACCCATTGACCGCCACCGCCGCCGCAACTGCGCTGGCCGCGCTGCTGCCTAAGCCACTGGCAAGCGGCAGATCCTTATGAATCGTCAGCGCGACACCCCGTGTAACACCCTGAAGCGCCGCAATCGCCTTTAGCACGCTCAGCGCCGCAACCGAGGCCGTGTTTTTATCCGCAGCGCGGGGCAGCTTACCGTTATCGCCAGTGATCTCGACAATCGTCACGCCGGGTTCGTCATGCCATTCGGCAATTACGCGGTCCCCCGGCTCCGACAGGGCCAGCCCGAGAATATCGAACCCAACACCCAGATTTGCCATACTGGCTGGCGCAAAGGCTTCTACTCTGGTGTTTGTCATGGAAGGTGTTATCCTTAATCGCAGATGAGGCGCAGATGTCGCAGTCGGCGTCAAATTGTTAAAGTTTATCGTTCAGAAAGCGATTATCAAGGTGAGCAGCAGATGAGCATCTTACAGTGCATGGAGTGTGAGCGGCAATACCCAATCGATTGTGTGATTTATACCTGCGAGACTTGCGGCGGCCTGCTCGATGTCACCCACGATCTGGATGCACTCCGAACTGCTGTCTCCCGTGAATTATTCGATGGACGGCTTGGCTCACTGGATGCTCCGTATAACAGTGGCGTCTGGCGCTTCAAGGAACTGATCAATGCCGATCTGGACCCGTCGCTGATCGTCAGCCGTCCCGAAGGCAATACCAACCTGTACCACCTGCCCCGTCTGGCGCAGTGGGCCGGTGTAGACACGCTGTATCTGAAGCACGAAGGCGAAAACCCGACCGGCTCGTTCAAGGATCGCGGTATGACCGGCGGTGTCACCCATGCGCGTCTGCTCGGTATGAGCCGCGTGGCCTGTGCCTCGACCGGCAATACCTCTGCATCACTGGCCGCCTATGCCGCGCTTGCCGGTCTGGAAGGGATCGTCTTCTTCCAGAACCGTGATGTCTCTGTCGGCAAGCTGGCGCAGTCGCTGGCATACGGCGCGACCGCCATCCGCATTGACGCCGATTTTGACGAAAATCTGGCGCTGGTGCGGGAAGTCTCGCTGGCGCTTGGCATTTACGTCCTCAACTCCGTTAATCCCTTCCGGCTCGAAGGCCAGAAGACGGTCATGTTCGAGATGCTCCAGCAGCTCCGATGGAATGTGCCGGACTGGGTAGTGCTGCCGGGTGGAAATCTCGGCAACAGCTCCGCCTTTGGCAAGGGTTTGAAAGAACTGTACCAGCTCGGCCTGATCGACCGAATGCCCCGCGTCGCCATCATTCAGGCCGAAGGCGCAAACCCGCTGTATCAGGCATCACTGACCAATTTCGAGCACTTCGAGCGCGTCAAAGCCCATACCATCGCCACCGCCATCAAGATCGGTAATCCGGTCAATTATCCGAAGGCGGTACGCACCCTGCGTGATACCAACGGCGTCGTCGAAGAAGTGACCGATCAGGAGATCATGGACGCCAAAGCGCTGATTGACGCGACTGGCATCGGCTGCGAACCAGCATCGGCCTGTTCACTCGCCGGCCTGAAGAAACTGGTCAATAAAGGCATCATCCAGCGCGGTGAAACCGTCGTCGGCCTGCTGACCGGACATGTTCTGAAAGATGCGGACGCGATCATCGGTTATCACAACAACACACTGGACAACATCACCGCCAATTACCCGAATCATATTCAGGACGCCCGTGCATCTGTCGAGGAACTGCGCCACATCCTCGATAAAACCGCCGTCCCGGTCTGATCACATCAATCCCCTTAACAAAACAGCGACCAGCCTATACCGGTCGCTGTTTTGCTTTAAATCCGGTTATGCAGCACCGGCGCTCTCCCTGCACCGAATACCTTTTGCAGGCACAGGGCATGCCGTGTCCGATATAGATACCTTCGCTGCTTATTGTAAGGACGCGGTACATGCTGTGTATGTCCAGCGCATCCACCACACCTGTGTTTCACCCTGTGGGCTGCATTCTTGCAGTCCAACAGAATCAAACACACAATGAAACTTATCCCCATCATTTGAAAACTCTAACCGCATAATTCGAACATTCGTGCTACAATAAGAGATCACCATCCAGCACGTTAACAATGTGCCAATCCGTGATAGTGCTTTGCAGCATAAAATTGTTGCCGCACAAAAATTTTGTGCGGCAGCAGCAGCAGCAGCAAACAGATTTTGAACCTGAACACTCCATAATACGGTGCTGATTGCAGCACTTTGCAGCACTTTAGTGCTACAAGCAGCATCGTGCTGCAAAGGCACATCCGCTGGTGACTCTATCCGAAGTTTAGATCACCGCCAGCGCCTGTTCGAGATCTTCCAGAAGATCCTGTGTATCTTCGATACCGACCGCGAACCGCACCAGATTGTCCTTGATACCCAGCGCCAGACGCTCTTCGGTGGTCTTCTCGTAATAGCTCATCAGCGCGGGCTGCTCGATCAGGCTTTCGACACCGCCGAGGCTCGGCGCGATATACGGGATTTGCAGGGCGTCGATAAAACGTCCAGTCGTCCGCAGATCGCCATGCACCTCGAAGCTGATCACCCCACCGTAGCCGTCCATCTGTGATGCGGCGATCTGATGATCAGGGTGTGATGCAAGGCCCGGATACCAGACGCGCTCGATTTTTGGATGAGATTCGAGGTATTCAGCAATCGTCTGTGCATTCTGATTCTGCTGGCGCACGCGCACGCCCAGCGTCCGAATCCCGCGATCGAGCAGGAAGGCGTTCTGCGGATCGACCACCCCGCCGAGGACGCCGCGTGCATCGCGCAGCGCCTTGATGCGGTCCGCGCTGCCGACGACCACACCGGCCAGCAGGTCATTGTGACCGGAGAAATACTTGGTCGCACTGTGAACGACAAAGTCGATGCCCCACTCCAATGGGCGCTGGTTGATCGGCGTCGCGAAGGTGCTGTCGATCAGGGTGCGGACTTTATATTTACGGCCAAGCTCGGCCAGCTTTTCCAGATCCGCAATGCGCAGATACGGGTTCGTCGGGCTTTCGGAGATCAGGAAGCGGGTCTTGCGCGGGATAATGGCGGCTTCCATCGCCTCATAATCACCGACATTGACCACGGTGGTTTCAATCCCAAGCCGTTTGAGGAAGGTCTGGCAGAACTGGCGTGTGCGCCGGTAGCAGTCGTTGGTCATGATGATGTGCGCCCCCGCAGGCAGGATCGCCAGCAGGAGTGAGGTCACCGCCGACATGCCCGACGCGAACAGCACGGCATCGCCGCCGCCTTCCAGCGCCGCCAGTTTGCGCTCAACGGCGGTAACGGTCGGATTACCATAGCGCCCGTATTCCTCGCGATCTTCTTCAGCGCCATCGCCCCACGTCTTCGACTCCATGTAGTCGATCAGGTCCTGCGTGCTGCTGAAGGTATAGGTCGCGGTCTGGACAATTGGCGTGTTCAGCGCGTGATAGGCGTTCTCGCGTTTGCGTCCGCCGTGCACGGCACGGGTACTGCCACCCTTTTCACGACGCACCACCGCCGGTTCAATTTCCGGGGTGGTCGGCTGACAATCGCCTTCGGTCACGGCTGCGGTATCCGAACTGATCTGTGTCACCATGCTGTAAATCGCTCCTCATGCGGGTAAAACACATGTGTAAATTCAATGGATTGAATTTCCAGCAGCGGGCAGAGGGATTTTTGCGCGGGGCATTCCGGAGAAAACAAAAGAGGCTTCGATATAAAAATATCAGAAGCCTCCGCGTTTAGACTATGCTGATGATCGGTTCATCAACATACTCTTATCTGTCAGAAACTTTTTTCTTCGTTTCTGCCGGAAGTGGCACCTTCCAATTGATGCTAATGGTGCATCATGGGGTTGCCGCGACATCACAGGACCGTTCCCTCCGTCGCTCTGGATAAGATGTATGAAGTTGTTAAGGTGTTACATTTGGTGCCAGAATGTCTCCTGGCGGCTGCCTGTTGGAAAAACCATAACATAGTTTTTCCGGTGATGCAAGCATGTTGTTCGCAGTGGTTCAAATCCATCACACAGACAGGGCGTAACCGAGTGCCGTACACATGACCGTCAGCAGCCCGTATGCGATTTCCTGAAAGCCGATGATCTTCGCCGGACGCGGCGTGCGATAGCTGGACAGCCCCAGCCATGCCCGTCCAGCCAGAACCACAAAAGGCAGAATCGTCAGCACAGGGACGACGCGAAGCACGGCCAGCGCGAAGATCAGAATCAGCGCCACGCCATGTGAAAGAACAGCGGGCAGCGTATCAGCCGGTTTGCCATGCTCAACCTTCAGACGGGTGCGCACATAAAGAATGGCAGGCAGCGCACGGGCCGTCACAATCACCCACAGGATCAGCGCCACCGACACCTGCCAGCCGCCCAATACAGCAATCGCCGGGGCGATCATCGCCAGCGCCGCCGCACCAGCGAGTTCAGGCCACAGCTTACGGCTTTGGTTGCGTGCGTCAAAATAAAGCTGAACCCCCGCCGCCGGGATCGCCAGTGCAATCGGCACCGCAGCCGAAAGCAGCAGTGACATCGGCTGCGTCAGGATAAGCATCAGCATTGGGATCACCGCCAGCAGACCGTAGCCGATCACAAAGCGCTCCGCCAGCAGAGTGCGCGGAATGACATTCCCCTTGCGACGATCCTTGACAGCGATCTTCAGCGGCTGATGAATCAGGAAAACACCGAGCGCCGCAATCCCTGACAGCAGCCCCTGCCACGAACCCGCGATCAGCAGGCCGAGCAGAATCGGCTCCAGCAGAAAGCTCCATCCACCATGTTCGGAAGGGAGCGCAACCGACTTGACATTTACACGACTGCCACGCGGACGCGCCTGCGGCTCTATCAATACCTCTGCGTCGATTGTTTTCATCAGAGTGACCAGAACACTTTCCAACTAACGATACAAAGACAGGTCAAGCGTAACTGAGATCACTGGTTCATTCCAGCGTCAAACCCCAGCATATAACACCTGTAATATAAATCGGGTTAGGAAGATCACCTATTGCTCAACATTCACGCATCCCGTAGTATGATCTGGCGCTTTTAACCCGGATTAGTCATGAACTCACGCATCCCCAACTGGTTTCAACGTGTGCGCCCTGTACTTGCTGCTATTGCCGTGCTGACGGCGCTGTGGCTGCTGTTCTTCTGGCGCATCCTGACACCGTCCCCTACCGATCGGCTGATCTTCCAGAAGGGTGACTTCACCCAGCATTATTACGCCTTCGCCTCGTATCAGGTGGAGCGCCTGTGGGAGGGTGAGTTCCCACTCTGGAATCCATACAACTACGCTGGAGACAGCTTTGTCGGCAATGTCCAGTTCAGTTCGTTTTATCCACCCCGCTGGCTGACGGCGCTGTTTCTCGGTCAGGATGGCCTCTCACTGGAAGAGTATCAGCTTGAGGCGGCGGTCCATTACTGGCTGGCAAGCGTGCTGATGTTCGCTTTTCTGCATGCCCACACCCGACGCGCTTCGGTCGCGCTGGCAGGCAGCATCCTTTATGCCTACAGCGGTTATCTGACCGGCTA
>JAEZAF010000274.1 GCA_023430545.1 Chloroflexota bacterium | reverse complement strand
CCTGATCATTCTCTCGCCCACAGTTCGGGCAGCGAAGTTTTGATTCGTTCACGTGATTACCCTTATCCATCGCCTTGTATAGTGGTGTTCGCGAGTGTTCAGAAGCCTTCATTTTAGCATTATCCCCTGCATTCTGCATATTGGGTTCATTAAGAGAATCTGGATGGCTGGTCTGAATAGTGATAGTCCTTTGCTCTGGGTTAAGCTTCTGAACGGAGATCGCACGATACACAGGTATTGAAAAGTGAATAAACCAGCCATCTCTGCGGTGCGTGTGGGTGAGGATATACAATTTCATGATCGGTCTGCCTCGCCATGTGTCTCCACAATTGACCACAGGCCGGGTTGTCCTTTATACTAAGCCGTCATTGTGAAAATGAGACCAAAGAATTACCAGAGGACCATCTGATGTCTACCAAGCGTACATACCAACCCAAAATCCGCCGCCGTGCGCGTGTCCACGGCTTTCGCCAGCGCATGCAGACCAAGGGCGGTCGCAAGGTCCTGAAGGCGCGCCGCGCCAAGGGCCGTTACGAACTGGCCGTCACCCCGAACCACGTGAAAAAGGTCAACTGGAACGCCTAGGACGCGTGCTGTCCAGCGCGTATAGATCCGCAATCCGATGGGGCTGGAACAGCGGCTGAGGCTGCATAAAACGGAAGACTTTGCGCGTGTGCGTCAGCATGGCCGGGTCTACACCCATTCCGATCTTCTGCTGAGCCTCGCACCCAACAGTCTTGACCACAATCGCTACGGCTTCATCACCAGTAAACGCTTAGGGAAGGCGGTGGTGCGCAATCGAGTGCGCCGCCGCCTTCGCGAAAGTATCCGTCATCTGCATCCGCATTTGAGCACTGGTTACGATGTCGTACTGATTGCCAGACCGGGCGCGGCACTGCAACCTTTCTCCGCGCTGCATCGTATTATAGAAGGGTTGGCCCGTCGGTCACCCTTACTGGATACGAGCGCCGATCCACGGAATGCCGACACCCACCCGGATCGATCTTGAGTAGAAAGCGTCCCCAGCATGAAAGCGCTCGCTTTAGGCGCGATTCGCTTGTACCAGCGGTTTATCTCACCTGCGCTGCCCCCAAGCTGCCGTTTTACACCCACTTGTTCGCACTATACCTATGAGGCGATACAGATTCACGGAGTCGTCAGGGGCACGTGGTTAGGCATGCGTCGGATTTCGCGCTGCCACCCGTTCAACCCCGGCGGCTATGATCCTGTTCCACCGAGAAAGACGAAATGAGAGAAATGCATCTCCCACCCGTACCCGTACAGGTAACCCCCATGAAGAAAAGCTTTTCGCCCCGCATGGCGCTGGTCGTGATGGCGCTGATGGCAGGTGTGCTGCTCACCGGATGTATTCCACAGCGTATCGGCATCCGCTGGGCCAGTCTTGGCACACTGGGCGAGCGACAGAATATCCTGCTGACTTACAATGACTTTATCGTCGTCGTAGACCCTACCACCGGCGATGAGGTATCCCTGCTCAATGAAGAAGGGACTCCACGCATCGACCCGGAGACCAATCAGCCGCGCCAGTGGCAGGTTTCGCTTCAGGGTGCGCAGTTCTTCTCCGCACCGTTACAGGTCGATGACAACACCCTGCTGGTTGCCGATTACAACAAGCGGCTTTACCGTGTGGACCTCCGCAATGCCCGTGTCGAAAATACCACCGGGCAGGAGATCAGCGGACAGGTTGTGGCGGAAATCATCGAAGACGACACCAACATCTATCTGCCTTATTACAATTACGACCTCGTTGCGGTGGACAGTGAAACCTTCGATCTGACATGGCGTGTCGATACCGAAAACGGTATCTGGAGCGAACCCCTGATCCATGAGGGCAGGCTGTACTTTGGCTCGCTGGATCATAAGCTGTACGCCGTGAATGCTGACGATGGCAGCGTGGTCTGGACACGCGAACTGGGGGGTGCAATCACCGGCACGCCCGCGCTGTATAATGACCGGCTCTATATCGGCAGCTTCGACCGCAAAGTCTATGAGCTTTCGCTGGATGGCGAAATCCTCAATGAGTATCAGGCCGATAACTGGATCTGGAGTGAGCCGGTGATCGTGGATGACGTCCTCTACACCGCTGATATGGGCGGCACAGTCTACGCGCTCAATATCGAGAACGGGTTCTCCGAAGTCTGGAAGGTCAAGGCAACCAGCCGTGGTATTCGCCCGTCTCCGCTGGTGACAGAAGAATTCGTCGTGGTGGCTGGCCGTGATGGTCATGTCGAATGGCTGGATCGCGCCACCGGGACGGTAGAGTTCATGCGCGAGGTGCAGGCCGAGGTGCTATCCGATATACTGTTGATCCAGCCGTCTGAAGAACTGGAAATCGCGCAGCCGCTGGTGGTCGTCAGCACCATTGACCCCGGTAAGCTGCTGGTTGCCTTCCGCCTTAATGACGGCGAACCCGCCTGGGTCTATTCTCGCTAAAATCACCGCCAACGAAAGGTCACGCTAACGGCGTGTTGGGAGTTTACTGTTCATGTCCTGGGATTTTCTGTTAAACCCACTCATCACCCTGCTGACCCTGTTCTATCAGGTGTTCGGCAACAATATCGTGATCGCGATCTCGCTGCTCACGATCCTGATCCGTCTGGCGACCATGCCGCTGATGCTTCAGCAGCAGCGCTCGATGGAGAAGACCAAGGAAGTACAGCCGAAGCTGCAAAAGCTTCAGGAAAAATACAAGAACGACCGTGAAAAGCTCTCGCAGGAGCAGATGGCGCTGTACCGCGAACACGGGATCAATCCGCTGGGCGGCTGTTTGCCCCTGCTGATTCAGCTTCCGATTCTGTTCGCGCTCTATGCCACGATCAACGCCAGCCTGAGTTCAACCCCCTATCAGCTTGTCGATCTCTCGAACCGTCTGCTGATCCCGGGACTGGAGACACTGCTTCCGCTGAACAAAATCTGGCTGGGTATGGATCTGACACAGATGCCGACGGCTGAGATGGAAACCGCACCGTGGGCGCTGGCGCTGCCGGTGCTGGTGCTGGTGACCACATGGCTCCAGTCCAAGCTGACCATCCCGGAAACACCCCCCAGTGCGGATGGCAAGCCCAATCCTGCTGAGTCGATGACCAAGTCGATGACCACGATCATGCCGCTGATGTTCGGCTTTTTCGCGCTGTCTTTCCCGATTGGCTTGTCGATTTACTTCATCGTCGGTAATCTTTTCGCGATTGCGCAGTACAGTGCGATGGGCAAGGCCAACTGGCGCGGCTTACTCGGCCTGCCGCAGAAGCCCAAGCCCGTGCTGGCATCTACCGGCCCAGCCATCAATGATGATCTGGATCGCGTCGATGTCGTCGAGCTGTCCGGCAGCCGGTCGAATGGTCAGGCCAGGAAAAACAACGCCTCCCGCGAGGCGCTGAAGGTCAAGCCCACTTCGCCGGTCAGCAGCGGAAATCGCAGCAAAAACCGTAAAAAGCGGTAAAATGCCTGAGATGTGCAGATCATCCGGGTGCGCCATCACCTGATAGCGCACCCGGACAGGCCCCTGTCTTCGGTGTGAACCTGCTGTGTAGGGGATCATCTGCATGTCCTGTGTGCCGTATATGCTGCGCGATTTATGCTGCACATTTTGCGCGTTCATCAGAGTCGCTCATAATTAGTCATCGTATCGGGACGATGGACACGGCCAGAAGCTGCTGTCCACCCTGTGCCGTAGACGACCGGAAGTGATGAACGTGTAGGTGACTGCATTTTTCAGCATCCAGAGCAAGAAGTTAAATTTGCGATTGACTGCCGTTTGTCCGTGGTAACCCTGCGACAGCGGCATTTGTTGATAGATCGAAAGAGTATTTGATATGAGTGAGCGCAATTCCATTGAAGTAACGGGCGAGAGTGTCGATGAAGCGGTCAAGAAAGGCTGTGAGGAACTCGGCGTTAGCCCCGGTGATGTGATCGTTGAAGTGCTGGACGAGCCAAGTCGCGGCGTTTTCGGTATCGGGGCAAAGCCAGCACGGGTGCGTATTCAGGTGCTGCGCCGTCCCATGCCGCCGATGCCGACCACTCCACCCCCGGCCCCCACACAGACGACAGTAACCGATACTGAAGACCTCGACCCGGATGCAATTAAGCATCAGGAGCGCGAATATCAGCGCCGCCGTGACTGGGAAGCAGGACGCGACACCCGTAGTAATGCCCCCGGCGCAGGTGGACGCGGCCCGCGTGGAGATCGCGGCGGGCGTGGCCGTGGTGACCGCGGTGGTCGTGGCGGTGGAGAACGTTCCGGTAATCGCTCTGGCTATCGCGGCGGCGATCGTGGAAGCTCTGGCGGGCAGGGCGGAGATCGTCCCTATGCCGATATTGAAGCCATGTACAGCGATGGCGATGATTACGCCTATACCGGGGAAGAAGAAGCCTACGCCTTCAACAGTATGAGCACCGATCTCGCCGGTGTGGAAGATGCCCCGGGCGAAGAAGGCCAGATCGGGAAGGCCGTGCTGATGGAACTGCTGAAGTACATGCGCTTCCGTGCACAGGTGCGGGTACTGCGGATCGAACCGACGGAGAGCGAAGAAAATCCGCCGTGGGTGCTGAACGTCGAGGGGCGGGATGTCACCTCGCTGATTGGCCGCCGTGGAGACACGCTGGCATCCTTACAGTACATCACCCGTCTGATTGCCAGCCGTCAGTTGGGACGCCGTGCCAATATCGTGGTCGATGTGGCGCAGTACAAACAGAACCGTGCGACCAAGCTGCGTGAACTCGCCACCCGTATGGCAGATCAGGCTGTGAGCGAGGCGCGAACGGTCGTGCTGGAACCGATGCCACCGCATGAACGGCGGATGATTCACATGGCACTGCGCAACCGTCCTGATGTTGCGACGCGCAGCACCGGCGAAGGTGAAGGCCGTAAGGTGACGATCGTCCCTAAATAGCATGGTATGTTGATTGTTTCCGGCTGAACAGCGCTGCTTCACTCCGAAGAGAGGCGGCCTTGTCTCAGCCGGATTTTGTTTTGTGCGAAGTTCCGTTGATCTCTCCACCCTGATGTTGACGCGGTGGAATCACCTGACTTGCGCTGTGAAGGAAGATGTATGCCTGTTGATTATCTGATTATCGGCCATATGACGGCAGATCTGACCCCCGAAGGGCGCACTGCCGGTGGGACGGTCTCGTTTGCGGTGCGCACGGCTCACAGCTTTGGACTGCGCGTCGGCCTGCTGACCAGTGCGCTGGAAGGGGAGCCTCTGCTGGAAACGCTGATGCCGTTTGCCGAGGTCGCCTGTATCCCCAGCCACGATGCTACCACCACCTATGAAAACATCTATACCGATCAGGGCCGTATTCAGTATGTGCGTGGTGTCGCCCTTAATCTGACGCCGGATATGCTGCCTGACGAATGGAAAAGCGCCCCGCTGGTGCATCTGGCACCGATTGCGAATGAAGTCTCGCCGGCGTTTGCCCACATGTTCCCGGAGGCAACCACGCTCGCCACGCTTCAGGGATGGCTGCGCCGGTGGGACGCCGATGGCCGGGTCCGACTGAACCGCTGGTACGATTCGACCGCACTGCGTCGGCTGGATGCCATCGTCCTCAGCCAGGAAGACATCCTCGAAGCGCCAGACATCGAGCAGGATCTGGCAGAGGATGGGAAACACGTCTTCTTCACACAGGCGGAGCAGGGCGGGATTCATTACGATCACGGTGTGCCGCGCCGTTATGAGACTCCGCAGGTCGAAGTGATCAACCAGACCGGCGCAGGTGATGTCTTCGCGGCGGCGCTGCTGTGTGCCTTCCATCGCCTTCAGGACTGGGATCGTGCGGTGATTGTCGCGGCACGGCTTGGCGCTGTCTGTGTTACACGGTCCGGCCCGGAAAGCGCCCCGACACCGGCAGAGGTCGAAGCGGCGTTC
>JAEZAF010000179.1 GCA_023430545.1 Chloroflexota bacterium | reverse complement strand
GGGCCGACTTCGAGCAGTTCAGTGCTTCCCATCAGCGCGTTGATAATGCTGGATTTGCCGGAGCTGAACGGCCCGACAAAGACCATCAGAAAGGGATGGTCCGCATGGAACAGGGCATCCCGTGCCTGTACCAGAAAGGGTTCAGGCAGGTTATTCACCCTTGGAAGCACATTCAGCATATCGGTGATTAAGGTATATTCACGTCGGCGAATCGCTTCATAATCGCTGACGAGCGAGTGATCCGAGGTTTCAATCGACAAAAGACACCTCTGACTGTCTGATAATTGAGATTCAGAAGCATAGCGCGGCTTATGCGTGCAAACAATACACAGTTACATCTACCCATCAAACGCTTAACCCTGATGCTCTCAGGGAAACAGGAAGCGTGTGACCATTTACGGAACCGGTTGTCTAAAGGGAGTATACTGAAGCTGTATCTGCCATCGACCGGAACCTGCGCTTTCGGTCCGTTTATTTTGCCTCAGTGATGCCGACTGATGTCATTTATGGATAGGGACTATGCCTGAAGAAAAACTGGATGAGCGCAATCGCCAGCTGAAACTGCTCCTCGAACTGGATAAAGCGCGTGATTCCCTACAGGAAAATGCAGAGCCAGAGGCCATGTTTCACGCT
The DNA here is from genome assembly GCA_023430545.1 of Chloroflexota bacterium. Classification (GTDB taxonomy): domain Bacteria; phylum Chloroflexota; class Anaerolineae; order Aggregatilineales; family Phototrophicaceae; genus JAEZAF01. The sequence continues at coordinate 3,470 of JAEZAF010000179.1, read as the reverse complement.
CTGGTAAAAATTCTGAAAAGCCAGTTTCAGGCTGATGCCTGCGCCCTGATGCTGACTGAGGAAAATCATCAGTCAGTAGAATTGATTGTCAGTCAGGGCCTGTCTGAAGATCGGGCGACCTATCATTGTTATCAGGCGATGCAGCTCGCCAGGCCGGGGGAACTGCCCGAAGTCACCTCGACGCACACCCTCGGGATGCAGATCGCAATGGATAAGCGTGTGCTGGGCAGTATTATCTTCACCCGGCAGGAACAGCCTTTTGATCAGAATGAGCGTTCGCTGCTGGTGATTGCCGAAAGCCAGCTTGATTCCGCGATTATGCAGGCCCGCATCCTATGGAAGCTGGCGCAGCGCAATCGTGAACTGGAAGCAATCTATCAGATTGACCGCATGCGCGATGCCCTGACCACCGAAGGCGACCTGATTAACAAATTCACGTCAGTACTGGAAGAGTATTTCCACGCCGAAGTGTGTATGGTGATGGTGACACATATCGATACCGGTGAGATGCTGCTGCGTGCGATGGTAGACCGCTATGGACTTCCCATCGAGATCCTCGATACGATCCGCTCACAGGTCGAGCAGCTTCACATGCCGCAGATTTTACCGACTCCTGCCGGACTTGAGCATCTCCGGCTGATGGCAGCACCTTTCATCGTCGCCGAGGAGCGACTGGGGGCGGTGGTGGTAGGCCGTCGCAAGCCGTTTGCGAATGCCGATCAGCGTCTGATCTATGCCATGATGACGCAGATGGACTCGGCTGTGGTGCATATCCGCCTGATGCAGCATCTGTCACGGCGTGGTCGCGAACTGGAAGTGATTTACAAAATCGACCATATCCGCGATCAGGAAGCGGATTTCGATGTCATGCTGCATCAGGTGCTGTCTGAAATCACGCAGACGGTCGCCAGTGAGGTTGGCTTCCTGATGCTGTATCGGGCCGAAAGCGAGAATCCGCTGGAACTCAAGGCGACGACTGTTGATGGTCTGCTGACCTCACCAATTTATTATGAAGTCATCAAGCGCTTTGCGAAGCGTGCACTGGAAGAAGGCTGTCTGGTTTACTCCAATTCACCGGAAGGCCCGATCCGCTCGATTGTAGCGATCCCTCTCATCCTGAACGATACGATCATTGGCGTTTTCGGGACGATCAATTCCAGCAATTCACGCGGGTTCAGTGAGGAAGATCGACGTATGCTGGCCGCCATCACCAGTCAGGTGGATACCGCGATTTTCGAACGTCTGGAACGGCGTCGGATGCGGCGTGTGATGAGCCGCTCGGTCGATCCCAAAGTGCTGGATCATCTGCTTCAGCGTGCCGATGATACGGTGTTGACCGGTGAGCGCGTCACACTGACCGTACTGTTCGCCGACCTGCGCGGCTCGACCGAATGGGCGGAGCGTATCAACCCGGAACAGTTAGTGCATACACTGAACGTCTTCCTCGCTCGTATGACCGATGTTGTCTTCGAATTCGGCGGGACGCTCGACAAGTTTGTTGGCGATGAGGTGATCGCACTGTTTGGTGCGCCGATTCACATGGACGATCATGCTTATCTGGCGGCACGGGCGGCACTGGCAATGCAGAAAGCGCACCAGCAGATCTCGGCAGAACTGTCCGCACAGGGTATCGAACTGCCGTCCATGGGCATTGGCATCAGCACGGGTGAAGTGATTGCCGGGGAACTTGGCTCCACCATCCGCAGTGATTTTACCGCCATTGGGCGTGCGATGAACCTCGGATCACGGCTGTGCGGGATCGCCGGCCCTGGCGAGATCTGTATCAGCGGGCCGACCTATGAGAAGATCCGAAATCAGATTGAAGCTGAACGGGGGGATGAGGTAAAACTGAAGGGTCTCGGCGCGGTACCCTATTATCGCCTGCACGGATTAACGGAAATCGGATGATCAACGACTCAATTGCCTATCAGAATGGTGTGCTGCACTGTGACGCAGTGCCACTGACACAGATCGCGTCTGAAGTAGGGACTCCCACCTATGTTTACAGCCTGAAACGGGTGCTGGCGAATGTACAGCGCATTCGCACCGCCTTTGCTGCACTGCATGCCCATATTCACTACAGCGCGAAAGCCAACGCGAATCTGACCCTGCTGAAAACCCTGATCGATGCAGGCACTGGTATTGATGCCGTCAGCGCAGGGGAAATCCATCGGGCGCTGACAGCCGGGGCAGATGCGAAAGAGATTGTCTTTGCCGGGGTCGGTAAAACACCAGACGAACTGCGCTACGCAGTCCAGCAGGGCGTTGGCTGGTTCAATGTTGAAAATGTGGAAGAATGCGTGCTGCTGAATCAGCTTGCACAGGAACAGGGCGGCAAAGTACGGGTTGCGCTTCGGCTCAATCCCGATGTGACCGCCAACACGCATCCTTATATCGCCACGGGGCACGGCGCAGCCAAGTTTGGCCTGACGGCTGAAGTGGTGAAGTCCGTACTGGCATCACAGGCCGATTATCCACATCTGGATTTCGCAGGTATACATCTGCATATTGGCAGCCAGCTTCATGATATTGATGCGACCGTGCAGGCCGTCAGAACCGCGCTGGAGATCATCCGACCTTATCCCGGTATCCGGACGGTCAATATGGGTGGCGGTCTGCCGGTGGCCTATGACTCCGCAACCGTCCTGCCGGATTTCAGTGCGTTTGCTGATGCACTTGCGCCGCTGCTGGCCAATTATGAAGTGATTCTGGAGCCGGGGCGGTCGATTATCGCCGATGCCGGGCTGCTGCTGACGCGTGTGCTGTATCTCAAACAGCAGGCAGGGCAGAGGCTGGTGGTGGTTGATGCGAGTATGGCCGAACTGCTCCGTCCTGCACTTTATGAAGCCCACCATGAGATCGTTGCCGTCACCAGCAGTGACGCCGATTTACACTCGGTCCATGTGGTCGGGCCGGTCTGCGAGTCATCGGATGTATTGGGCATGAATGTCATGCTGCCGGAAGTCCACCCAGGCGATCTGCTGGCGATTCTGACCGCTGGAGCTTATGGGATGGTGATGGCGAGTAACTATAATGCACGGACGCGCCCAGCAGAGATTGTCGTGCAACCGGACGGTCAGTCATGGCGGATTGCCCGCCAGCGCGAGACATGGGATGATCTGATCCGGCTGGAACTGTAGACCAGATGCTTCATCAGCATTGACGTTCATCTTCGGTGATGTAGGGCAAGCCCTTCCGGCAATCTCTCCCTGCGGCCATGCGTAGCAGCTTAAGAGGCCGTTTGAATATTCAGAAAACGGTTCTGAAATTGATGGAACCCTCGGACAATGCCCATGTGCACCAAGTTAAGGGATTGCAATGCGGAAAAGCACCCCCTATCCCCGTTTTCAAAGGTAGGTATATGAAAAATGAGACAAAGGCAGTAGGTTTTATTTACCACAACAAAATCTACAGGAGTTCCTTTGTCTCATCAGGTCTCATTAAAACGCTTGGAAGCAGAAATCGCAAGT
>JAEZAF010000176.1 GCA_023430545.1 Chloroflexota bacterium | reverse complement strand
CACAGATGCTGAAATCGGGTCATAGGGTTTTCGCTTTATGTTCCGTCGGTGTTTATGGTTAGCCGTCAGCTAAAAGCTCCAAGCTATCAGCTAAGAGCTATCAGCTAAGAGCTATCAGCTAAAAGCTATCAGCTAAAAGCTGTCAGCTAAAAGCTAACTGTATCGTATACCGCCTTCGGCCCCACGTGAAGACATCCACAGGGCAGGCGTACCCCAAACGGAGATCAAAATCAGGGTGTTTTACGTCATCGATTGATTTTACCCGTACATGCACAGCATATCCCGGCGTCCTCGACCTGTTTTTCACTCTTTCCCTCGCAGCAGACGACGGATGCTTTTCCCGTCGTCTGCGCCCTGGGGGAAAGGGAAAGCATGCGCCGCTGCAAGGCAGCGTCAAGCATGCCGGGATAGGGGGCGTCCGCCCTAATACCGCCCTGCACCCATCAGCACCGCATACAGGATGAACTCATCCTGCGGCGGATCAATCGGGTACGGGCTGTTCTTCGCCTGCACCGTCGTAAACGTCCGCTTCAGCAGCGCATTCGATACCGTGTCCGTCGTCTGGATGAAGAACGCATAGTTGCGGTCATGCGTGGAAAGCCCCGCCAGAAATGCGGGTGTGAATTCCTGCGGCGTCATCACATAGAGGCGATAGCCTTCCAGCGGATTCCGCGACGGTGGTGTAAGGAAGTTGATCCACGCACGCGGCGGATGAATATCCGCAATCGGATCGCTGACGAAATAGATGTCGGTGTTCGGCGGCAGATCCGGGACACGCAGCGCGGCATCAATCGTATCAGGGTCCGGCTTATGCAGCCGGATCTGCCGCATCAGTTCAGGGACGTGATCGCGGTGATAGTACACGATCTGCCCGGCCAGCAGCACCACCAGCAGCACCGATGATAGCGCACGCATTCTCCGCACAAGCACCTGACGTCGTTCCGCATCCACCATTGGCACTCGCGGGATCATCCCCGGCAGGATGTAACGGAAGCCGACCGCCGCCGCCAGCATCATCCCCGGCATCCCGACAACCCAGCGCGGGAAGTGCGCCTGGTCACGCATCAGGATATTGACCGCCGCCGTCGCCAGCGGCCACCCAAAGGCAATCAGCGCCGCCGGATGGAAACGCCACAGCAGATAACTCAGACCCATCAGAAAGAACGGCACGACATACACCAGCAGCATCGGCTGTTCGCCGCCGTAGAAGATTGCCATCTCCGGCTGGCGGACGAACACCTGAAGCGGGAACAGCAGGCGGCCAATCAGCTCGTTCGCCGCCGCGTTACGGGTAGACGGACTCGTCATCCGGTTGATGATGTCGGTCCAGTACGATGCACCGACCGCCGAACTCGTCAGGCGGGCTGTGCCGCTCGCTTCCTTCGCAAACAGGCTGTAATAGGCAGGCATCGCCGTGAAGATCAGCGCCACCGCCATAATCACCAGACCGTGCCGCTGCGGACGCAGCCGTTCGCGCCACAGGAACAGCATCACCACCAGCCAGATCACAATCAGCGGGATGAAGAACAGACGCCCCGCCTCGAAGAAATACTGCGTCATGCCGAGTGAAATCCCGGCCAGCGCCCAGTCGATACGGCGGTTATATTTCAGGCCGCGCACTACAAACCAGATCGCCAGCGCCCCCATCAGCGGATCGGCGATATGCAGCAGTGCGATGCGGCTGAAATGCACGTGCGGCGGGAAGACCGCCAGCAGCAGGCCGGCAGTCCAGCCCGTGCGCCGGTCGAACAGATCCCGCCCCAGCAGCGCGACGACCACACACGTCAGCGCCCCGGCCAGCACACTGACAATCCGCAGGCCGATGATATTTTTACCCACCACGCCAGTCGCCAGCGCCTGCCACTGGCTGAAAACCAGCGTCGTTACATACGATGAGGGCTGGCTGACAATGCCGAGATCTTCATTCGGATACCAGATATTCGAAATGGCATTGATCGGGATCGCTTCATCGAACGATGCCCGCAAATGGTCCAGTTGATGCAGCCGGACGGCAAAGGCAAAAACGAACAGCGCCAGCAGCAGCCAGACCTCACGCGACGGCCAGCGCACCGCAGGCAGGCGAAGCGGCACCCCACCCAGACCCGCCGCCACCAATGCCAGTCCCCCGTAGAAGAAAATCGCCTGAAGCCAGTACGGAACACCCCGCAGCACGTCGATGTCGAGCATCTTCCCGTTGATTTCCGCCAGCAACAGCAGCAGCACCACGCCGAAGGCCGTCAGTGCGCCGTTGGATCGTGCCGGAGCCAGCGGCTGTGTCGTCGGCATGGCAAAAGCGGGCAGCGCGAGTGCTTCTGACGCTGGCACCGTGTCTGATGAGGGGATGTTCCCCGGTTGAATACCGGCATCGGTCTGTGCAGTGTCGGCCTGTACCGCTGCGGCGATCATCCGCCAGCGAGACACAGCCCCGCCCATCGCGACAAAGCTCGCCAGTAAAAAACCCGTGCCACCCTGCCACGTCGGCATTAAATTCGTCCGTCGGTTGAACAGCAGTGCAGCCACCACCGCCAGCACCACCGCGACCACCAGAAACAGCAGGCGTTCACGCTCCAGTGTCCTGAGGGTCATTTCGGCCTGTGCTGCCTCGGATACGGCTGGATTATCGCCTGACAGCGCGTCACCTGTCGGCGCACCACCTGCCAGCGTCGTCGTGCGGTTTCGTCTGGATGCCGAAAGCATCCCCCGCAGGCTGCGTGCAAAATCCGCCGGTCGCAGGTCCGCTTCCACAGCGACCACCACCAGTGACAGCAGCACGATCACCAGCAGCACCAGCAGCGCGATATCCATCTGCTTCAACAGGAGTACCGGCAGCACCACCGCTGCCATCGCCGCATACAGCCACAGCCCACCCATCCACCGCTCGGATGACGTATCCGCTGAGTCGGTCGGTTTTTCTGACGTCTGCGATTCCAAAGCACCCGCAGCGGGTTCAGAGATCGTTGGCGTTAAGTGCTGAAGTGGTTCAGATTCTGAAGGTGAATAATTGGGTGTCGTGTCCAAGGTCTTCCCCGATGAAAGTTCCGCGTATCCCCGATACGGTCAGCCTCGTGGCTAGGCTGCCTCCTCCATCTGCGATTATATGCCAAAACAGCCTGATACGACCCGGTGATATAATGGATCGGATACCAGACAGGATCTTTTCATGAGTGATCAATCCACCAGCGCGGCATCACCCACAGAACCCGCCGCGCCCATCCGCCGACGGATCGTCATCTGCCGGGGTGTCCACTGTAACCAGAGCCGACGGGCAGACAAAATTCTCCAGCAGGTCGAACCGCTGGTCGCTGATCTGAATGCTGCCGCACCGCAGCCGCGCTTTAAAGTCGAGATCGCCCAGTGCCTCAGCATGTGCGGTGGTGGCCCCAATGCCATCATCTACCCTGACCGCCGTGTGCTCAATGCGCTGACACCCGAAGCCCTGGTCCGCATCATCTGCGATGATTATTCAGGATAGAATACCTCCGCAGGGGATGGCCTGCATGCCGGGGATAGGGGGGTTTCCGCCTCAATTAAAAATCTCCAACATCCCTCTGATCCGGCAGCCGCTATAATAGAGTCGTCAATCTGTTACAGGGAATACAGGCCATGCCACTTTACGATTACCGCTGTCCACAGTGCGAAAACCGCTTTGAGGCACGTCACGGGATGAGTGAGAACGCACCGGCGTGTCCGTCCTGTGGTTACGTGGATGTCAAACGTGTCATCACCACTACGCCGCGTGTCGCTGGCGGCGTCATGACCAATGCCGGCGACAGCCGGGGCGCGACCAAGGAACAGCTTCGCGATAAATGGGCGGAAGAAACGCCAAAGCTGCGCGAGAAGCTCGTCAGCAAACTCGGAGAGGAGACGGTCAGCCAGATGGCCCCTTCGCTCAACACACGCTACGACGACTGACCATCCATCAATCGAATCTGGCCTGCTCGCTACGGTACAGCGTGCTATATCAGGCTTCGGTGAGAAATCGTCGGCGCAGGCGCACTTTTTGCTACACTGCTTGTAGATCATGTTCAGATGATCCGCTGAGACTTTGTCGATCACAAGCAAACCCAAGCGAGGAGTGCAGTAATGACGTTCATCACGACATTTTTGAATCCACTCACCCACCGCCTGACAGATGCTGCACAGCCGCACACCATGCGGCTGCA
>JAEZAF010000151.1 GCA_023430545.1 Chloroflexota bacterium | reverse complement strand
AGCGAGATCTGCGGCCCTTCGGAGATCGAGTTCGAGATCGCCCCGATGCCGGCGAAGGCCGCCGCGAACATCAGGTAGCCGAGCAGGAAGTAGATCACCATCAGCGGCAGGATGTCCATCGGAAGATTGATGCCGGAGAGGAACGACGCCGCGCCGAGTGTCTGCTGGAACTGGCTGAAGAACAGGGCGAACGCGCCCCATACGACCACCTGAAAGATGCCGAGCAGCCCCAGCGCGAGGATCTTGCCCGCCATCAGGTCGATGGTGCGCATACTGGTGATGAGGATCTCGATCAGCCGGTTTTCCTTCTCCTCAATCACGCTCTGCATCAGATAGCTGCTGGTGCCGAAGATAATCACAAGGAAGAGAATGCCGAAGCCATAGACCAGTGCGAACTCGGTGTCCTCGGTATTGGATGCGCCTGCGTCATCGGGTGAGGCAGCGCGCTCCAGATTGACGACGCGGATCTGCGCCGGGTTCTGGATGCGGATCAGCTCGGCGGACGTGAAGCTCTGCTGAAGGACGTTGAAGATCAGCTTGCGCACGGGCTGGCTGGTGACGTTATCAAGCGTCACTTCGTCCACAAGCTGCGTGATTGCGCCATTTTCCGCGTAGTTCGGGTCGATCACGTAGACCGTGTCGATCTCCCCCGCTTCGAGCGCGGCGCGGGCGCTGTCGATGTTACTGAACGGCTCAAGCTCGTCGTCGGGTGTCACGTCGGCAAACAGGCCGGACTGATCGACATAACCTGCCCGGTTGATTGCGCCGAAGTCAAACTGAAGCCCTGCGAGATCCGCCGGAGTCTGTCCCTCGCTGATCTGCTGGCCGAACCACTGCACGCCGAATGAGACGGCCATCACGAGGACCGGTAAGCCGAAGGTCGTGAAGAGATAGCCGCGACGGCGCACATTGCGCCAGATCTCGTATTTAAAAACCTGCCAGATATGCTGCATCGGTCTGTTCCCTTCTAGGACGATGCCGTTGTCGATGTAGCGGACGAAACCGCAGGCGTGGTGGTCGGCAGGTCATCATGCCGCCCGAAGACCACGCGCAGCAGTTCGCGGAGATTGAATTTCTTCCCGTAAAGCAGCAGTCCCCAGCGGAAGATGCGCGAGGCGGCCCATGTCAGCACGACGATGGTCACCAGCATGATGCCCATGCTCAGCAGGATGTCGGGCAGCGGGACTTCGGTCAGCGCCACGCGGATCAGGACGGCCATCGGGGCGGTAAACGGGATAAAGGACATAACTTGGGCTACCGTCCCGTTCGGGTCCGAGAAGAAGACGAACATCGCGAAGTACGGGATCATGAACGGGATCGTGATAAAGCCGGAGATCTGCCGACCTTCGCGCTCCGAATTGGTCATGACGCTGATCGCGGTCATCAGGGCGGCGACGAGGAAGTAGGCCAGAATGTAGTAGGCAATCGACAGCACGATCAGGTTGGGCGAAATGCGCACGCCTTCCAGAAACGACAGGTTGCCACCGAAATTCAGGATGATGACCGCCGCGCCGAGCAGGATGACGACCTGTAACAGTCCCAGCAGGCCCAGCCCGATCATCTTGCCCAGCAGAAGCTGCATCGGGCGCACACTGGTGACGAGCATCTCGATCACACGGCTGGTGCGTTCTTCCACCAGACCCTGCATCAGGAAGCCGCCGGTCGTCAGCGAGGACATGATCAGAACGAAAGTGAAGATCACCGGCAGGAAGAGGCTGAAGAACACGCCGTCTTCCGAAGCGATATTGCGCTCGTCGTCCACATCCTGCACGGTGAGGTCGCCGGTATCGCGCAGTCGGTCTACTGGCAGCGGGACATCGGTCCCGGCGGTCAGGTTGGCGAGGACGAACTGCTCAATCGCGGTGTCGAGATCGGCGGGGCGGTCATTGTAGGTGTAGAAGTTGATGACGCCGGTCTGCATGTAGTTTTCAGGCAGTTCGAGGTAGCCACCGATCTCACCGGCATCGAGCGCGGCACGGGCGGTCTCTTCCTGGTCGAAGCGCTGGAAGAGGTCGGGATAATCCGGCGCGGGGACGTTTTCCGCCAGCACCTCTGCAGATGAATCATCGACGTAGCCAATGGTCCCGTACTGCTCGAATGTGATCTCGGAGCCAGAGGCGGCCAGCCCGATAATCACAAAGATGACGACCATCATAATCGGCACGCCAAACACGCCGAACAGGAATGACGGTCGCTTGAGGTTGGTTAAAAATTCGTACTGGATAATCTGAAGCGTTTTGCTCATATCGGCTCCCTGCGCCCTTTAGCTTTCGGTCAGGACGCGTGAAGAACGCGCAACGTCTGCCGGTAGACCCGCCACTTCGATGAAGATGTCGTTCAGGCTGGGGACCGCACGCTCGAAGCGTTCAATATTGAACTCTGGATTAGAGGCGATCTCGGCCAACAGGTCGTTGGAGGTCGCCGAATTTTTCAGATGCAGGGTGTAGATGTTATGGCCGTCGCGCTCTGCATCGACACGCTCGACAGTATTCAGGCGCTGCCAGTCTCCCTGACCTTCGACGATCACGGCGTGATGGGCATACTGGCGGCGGACTTCCTGTACCGGGCCATAGAGTGCCTGCTTGCCTTTTTCGATCATCAGCAGACGGTCGGCCATTTCCTCGACCTGAAACATCTGATGCGTACTCATGATCAGCGCCTTGCCAGCCTGACGCATCTCCTCAAGCATCTCCTTGATGACCAGCGTGTTGACCGGGTCAAGTCCGGAGAACGGCTCATCGACGATCATCAGCTCCGGGTCATGCAGGACGGTGACGGCGAACTGCACCTTCTGCTGCATACCCTTGCTCAGCTCACTGACTTTACTTTTGGCGTTTTCTCCCAGCCCGAGGCGGTCGAGCAGGGCTTTGGCACGTTTCTGCGCCTCGCTGGTGCTGAGTCCCTTCAGTGATCCGAGATAGGTCATGACTTCGAGGACGCGCACATTCCGGTAAAGGCCGCGTTCTTCCGGCAGATAGCCGATGCGATCCTTTTTGGCTTCGGTCAGGGGGCCGCCCAGCACGGCGATGGTGCCGGTATCCGGCTTGATGATGTCGAGGATCATGCGGATGGTGGTGGATTTACCGGCGCCATTCGGCCCAAGCATCGCGAAGATCTCGCCGGGGTAAACATCGAAGCTGAGATGATCCACAGCGCGGAAGCTGCCGAAGGATTTGGAGACCTGTTCGACATGGATGGCCGGTGCTCCTCCATTCATCGTTCTGCCAGCGCCAGTGGCTGGGGCCTGACGAATACTATTATGATTCTGTGACATTAAACGCTCCTCTTTTAATTGGACTTCAGGTTATAACCGAGTCGTATGACCCTTCAAACTGTTCCTGTGCGGCGCTGTGGATCTGCGGCAGCTTTGAAACAGTTATTTCCTCATCCGATTAGTACTGGTCAGGGCCGGAGCAGACAGCAGAGCGTCTGATTGCTGGAACGCTGTGTCCGCGATACTGGCAGCTGGCTGGTTGGCTCGCTTGCTGGTAGCTGGCTGGCCGACAGTGAGACTGTCGCGCAAACTGACTGGCAGTGACTTTCAAGTGAAACAGGTCGCCTGAATTTTATCGCTGCACGGTGTAGCGTGGTTGCGGCTGACCGCTGGTCTTTATGTGGTGTATTATCCGTAATATTACCCTGCTCAGGCTGTTTTGACCAGTTGAATACGATACGTGTTATTTCGGAAAAAGTTGCAGTAATCGTAGGATGAAATGGCGGATGAGCAGGAGATAAATGCCTGTAAAGAACACGTAAATTTTACGCTTTGGTGTAAAATAGAGGAAAAATTGAGCAAAACTATAGCTTTTATCACGCAACCTTACGATACAATGTAACAGTGAACCATTGGTTTGTTTAATGTCATCTGCAACTGGTAGATGCTTTGATTGTTGTGATAGCTGTCCGTCATCATGATGATGCAGTTTGTAGAAAATAAACGCGATAGAATGGAGCGGCGATGAAGAAGCGAATTCTAGTGGTAGACGATGAGCTTGGCGCACTGACGCTGATCGGGATCATGCTGGAACGCGGCGGATTCAGCGTGCTGAAGGCGAAGGACGCACGCGAGGCGCTCAGTGTGCTGGATCAGTCCTTACCTGACATGATTATCCTCGATGTGATGATGCCGGGTATGGACGGGATTTCGCTGTGCCGTGTTCTGCGCGAACGTCCGGATTTCGATAACATCCCGATTCTGATCCTTTCCGCCAAGAATGATGCACAGAGCATCATGCGCGGGATGGATGCCGGGGCGAATGACTATCTGCCGAAGCCGATTCTGCACCACGACCTTGTCACCAAAGTTAAGGATATGCTGGTCGCGGTACGATAAACCGGCGGTGTGGGCAGCGACGTAAATTAAACAGAAAAAGCGGGGCTTCCGGTTATTGGAGCGCCCGCTTTTTGTTTCGGTGGTCCATCTTCAGAAGTACATTGTGTGGTTTTGGAAGTATGCCCGACAGCAAATCAGGCAGATCAGAAGGTCAGATATGAAACTCACGATCATCGCGATTGGCTCAAGAGGTGATGTCCAGCCGATCATCGCCCTGGGACGGGGACTGTCTGATGCTGGATACACCGTCCGCATGGTGACGCTGGAGAGTTTCGAGACGATGGTGCGCCAGCAGGGGCTGGACTTCGTGCCGGTTAAAGGAGATGCACAGGCACTCACTAATGAAATGATGCTGGCTGGTATGAAGGGGAGCGGTCTTCACCTGCTGTCGATGTATCGCGGCATCATGCGCACATTCGGCGCGATTACCCAAAGCTATGAGAATACATTTACCGCTGACGTCCTACGCGATTCCGATGCCATTCTGAGCCAGTTACCGGGCGGGTTCTACGGGTACGATCTGGCAGAATATCTGCATGTACCATACATCGCCCTGTCAGTGATCCCTCAGGAAATCACAGGGGCGTATCCCTTGTCTCTGTTACCGATGCAGTTCTCATTGGGACACTGGTACAACCGTCTGACCTATTCTCTGGGTCAGCAGTTGGCATGGCATCCGTTCCGCAAGCCGATCAACACGCTTCGAGCGCAGTTTGGGCTGCCCCCTGCATCGTTCTGGTGGGGGAATATACGACGCATGGCGCGCGAGCGCGTCCCGGTCATTCAGGGATTCAGCGAGCATGTCATTCCCAGGCAGCCAGAATGGGGCGATCATATTCATACTACCGGTTACTGGACACTGGATGAATCCGATTGGCGACCGTCAGACGCCTTGTTGCAGTTCCTCGAAGCTGGCGAGCCACCGGTGTTTATTGGTTTCGGAAGTATGCCTGTTCCTGATCCACAAGCAACAACGGCGCTGATCCTTGACGCACTCCGGCAGGCCGGTAAGCGCGGTATCTTACATGCGGGTTGGGCAAAGCTAGGCAGTGACAACCTTCCCGACACTGTATTTTCGGTTGACTACGCTCCTTATGACTGGCTTTTCCCTCGCATGGCGGTGGTGATTCATCATGGTGGATCAGGCACAACCGGCTTCGCACTGCGTTCAGGTGTTCCCTCCATGATCGTTCCATTTACAGCAGATCAGCCGTTTTGGGGAAGAAGAACGCATGAACTCGGCGTAGGGCCAGCCCCAATACCGTTTTCAAAACTGACCGTCGAGAATCTTACCCATGCACTCGAAGTAATAAACGGGGATTTCGAAATGAAGCGGCGAGCTGCACATCTGCGATCGGTAATGGTGGACGAAAACGG
>JAEZAF010000108.1 GCA_023430545.1 Chloroflexota bacterium | reverse complement strand
ACGATGTGCCGGAAGTGCACCGTATGTTACGGTCAGAACTGCTGTCGTATTTCGGTGAACTCGAAACCGATTTTGCAGAATATGAAGCGCTGTCTTTGCAGCTCCGCGAGCGCTCGTCGGACGGATACGTCATCACCCACGGAGATGGGCCCGGGAATGTCATGGTGGCGGATGATGGCACACTCTATCTGATCGACTGGGATGATCTGCTGCTGGCGCCACCGGAACGCGATACCTGGTTCCATGTCGATGACCCGGACGGCTGGACGCTTTTCCTGCGGTACTACCGCGAGCGCTTCCCGAATTACGAGCTGGATCAGGAGTTCTATCGCTTCTATCTGCTGCGCCGTTATGTGGAAGACATCGAAGGCTTTCTGGATAAAATCCTTGATCCGCAGAGCGATGACGAAACCCGCTGGGATAATCTCAGAATGCTGCGCACGGACTGCTTTGGCTGGCTTCGGCCACTGGTGAGAAAGGAAGCGCGTGGATGACACTCGAAACCATACGTTACGCCACGCCGGATGACGCGCCGGCGATACAGGCCATTTACGCGCCGTATGTCGAGAATACGACGATCTCGTTCGAACTCGAACCACCCGATGTGGACGAGATGCGCCAGCGCATTACAAAGACGCTGGTGACGCATCCGTGGCTGGTGTATGTCAGCCCGTCAGGTGAACTATGCGGGTATGCCTATGCTACAAAGAACCGTGACCGTCTCGCGTATCAGTGGTCAGTGGATGTCAGCGTTTACGTTGCGTCGAGTGGTCACCGGCAGGGGATTGGTCGGGCGCTCTACACCGCACTGTTCGACATCCTGCGGGTGCAGGGATTCTATAACGCCTTCGCCGGGATTGCGCTGCCCAATGACGCCAGCATCGGCGTACACCGCGCCTTTGGATTTCAGCCTGCTGGTGTGCTGCCGATGGTCGGATACAAGCTGGGCCAGTGGCGGGATGTCTCATGGTACAGTCTGACGCTCCAGCCGTATGCCGACGATCCTGTCCCACCGCGCCTCACTGTCGAGATTGAGGGGACGCCGGAAGTCACGGCAGCACTTCAGCGCGGCCTCGATCTGATTGTCAGTCGGCGGACAAGGGCTTAACGACGTTCCAGATGCAGTCCGGCGAGAATATGCCACGGTGACTCTGGATCAGCTTCGTACAGCGCGATATATTCGGCCAGTGCTTCATCATCGCGACCGAGTTCTTCCAATGCCAGCGCACGGTAGTAAGACAGGCCACTGATGAACAGTGGTCGCGGTGGATGAATTTCGTAATCCTGCATGAATTCGACGAAGGCCAGAACCTCTTCCGGCTGTTTCAGTGGAACGCAGAAGGTGAGATTCCCTGACAGACACGTTGGAAAGCGTGCTTGAAGGGTGACAGGAGTATCAATCTGATACTGGCTGGATGCATCATCCCACAGGTATTTCACCTGCTGTTTGTCCACAGAGGCCATAATGACGATCGTGTCAGAGGATGGCAAGGTCTCGGCAAGTGTCTGCGGTTCACAGATTCCTGCCTGAAGTCGAGGTCTTTGATCATACATGACCGGCTTGTCCAGTGACCAGACACTGACGACGCCTGTGAACAGAGATGCAGGATCACTACTGGAGCCGCATTCGACTGTCTCATCATATGAAACGGATAACAGTGCCTGATGACCATCGGGCTGTGTAAAACCAGTCATCTCGGTGGTTACATCGGGATCATCACTGACCAGAGGCTCTCCATACAGGATGTAGTACTCAAAACCAGCTTCGGTCGAAATCCGCAGAATATTCTGTCTCAGGGCTTCAATATACAAAATCTCATCATCGATCCCGTCCTGATTGAGATCGGGCTGCGTGTGATGACTGATTTCCCAGCCGTTGGCCTCAAGCTGAGCGCTAAACGGCTGCGTCAGCTCAAGCTCGGGAAGGGTCCGCTGCAATAGCAGAGGCAGATTGCAGCCAAAGGATGCAACCCCGAAGCTCATATCGTAGTTCATGCTGATGCCGTAATCATTCAGATGCCCATACTGGAAAATCTGATAGAGATCATTTCCGAAGTGGTCGATTTCACCATGTCTCTGATAGAGCGCGGTGCATAATCTGATACCGATAGTTTCATCAGATGCGTCACCTGCTGCCTGAGCTGTATTCACCATATTCGCAATGATCGAATTCTGTATTGGCTGGTCTTCCAGATCATGTATCAGTGCTGCGGCCTTTTGGACATCACCCGATAATCCATAAGCCAATGCCAGCCGTAACGACACATAGGTCCAGACATCTTCTAAACCGGTTTCTGGGTTGTGTTTTAAAAACCGCTCATAGTGCTGGACTGCTGCATCAGGATCGAGTGATGTTATGGCTTCGTGCCCCTGTCGGAGATCGCACCAGAGGCTATCCTCATAATTAGCGCTTCGCTCCTCACTGAATTGTCTGTTTGAGTTATTCCAGTTAAAGATGCGCTGTAATTCAAATGAACAGCCGAGGTTATCTTTGAGCGTCTCATACTGAATGACTTCCAACGCAGCATCGTCATCCAAATTTTCAATATTCCAACCGCCGTGTGGCGGATCAACCGGCATACTGCTGCCCGCCGGGAGTGACATAAAGGGTCCTTGCTGGGCTTCACCGGAGATGTCCACCATCTCATCTGTCTGCCATTGGAATACACTCAAAGCAACACTGCAAATTCCATAACCACACTGGGCGCTCTGTATCAGCCATTCAGGGCGACCATCGCCGGTAATGTCGAGGATGTCTCTTGATTTTCCATCACCGTCACACGCTGTATATGGATAGCACATGATACTGAAAGCAGGGAGTGTATTTGATATCACCTGATATTCATTCTGCTGGGGCACCTGAATGACAAAGTAGCCCTTGAATGGGGCGTAATTGCGCTCAATATTCAGATCGTTGAGAAGTTCTGCTGCGTAGTCCTCTTTGCCGTCAACATCAAAATCCACGGGTTGAACTTCAAGCGTGTAATCTCCAAACTGCCACTGGCTCTGACTGGAAAGATCAGGCTGAACCTGGTGCAGCCATGCGCTCAGAACGTATTGGTGCCATGTGACTTCCGATTGAAGATAGACATTGAAAGTGAACAACGGCCCCACCACATGTGGAGTAGCATCAAACAGTAATTCCAGCGGAACGTTTTCGAAATCTGCCTCGTTATAACGCTGCTCGATTTCCTTTGGAATCATTGAAAGAATTGAGAAAAAAGGATCTCTGGAACTCTCTGAGCTATCCATGACAGGGAGTTCTGAGATCTCCAGTACGGTATTCAGATATTCTTCCAGCGTCGGCTGGCGCAGTTGATAGTCCGGGAGATCTGGCGTTTGAGGCGCTGTCTGTGCAGTGATGTCCAGATTGGCCGACAATAAAAGCACTGAAGCGAAAAGAACGCCAAACAACCTGAAGCGCCTGGTGAAGTTCGGCCGGTGAGACAGAAGAACCATTTTGATTACACTCGACACGTAAACCCCTGTGCTATAATTACTTCGTAACATTCAGTATACAAACAAACCAGTTCGTGAGTATAAACTTCACCACCATGCCCTGAGCGCATCCGGTGTTTGTGAAACTAAAGGTTAAGTGATCCTTGACGCCTTCGCCCGACATCCCAGAACGTGAAATCCGCGAACGATGTGCCGCCATCCTGGCCGCCGCTGCCGAAGAGGCACGGCGCGAGGGACATAATTACATTGGCACGGAACATCTTTTTATCGCTGCCACCCGCAATGAAAACGGCCCCGTCAGCCGACTGCTGCGCCGCGCTGGTTTCGTCCCGCGTGAGGTGCGCAATGCCATCCGCCGCGAGATTGGCAAAGGCGAAGGCATTCTCGACAACGTGCTGCCGTTCACCCCGCGCACCGAGATGGTGCTGTCGCTGGCGATCTTCCTCGCAGAACAGGACGACATCCGCGAGATTAACGAACATCATCTGCTGATGGCACTGCTTCAGGAAGGGGAAGGAGTCCCCATCCGCCGCCTGATCGACATGGGTTTCGACATCAACCTCTGGCTTCAGCGTCTGATCGCCGAGGAACATGAAGAGCATATGCATATGCCGCCGCTGCCACCGGACAGCGACCTGTTCGACCTGCTCGACTCCGACAGTGATTTCGAAATCGAAAATCCGCTGTCATCACGGCGGCGTGGGGATGGCGATATGCGCGCCCCGACTCCGCTGCTGGATAAATACGGACGCGATCTGACCGCACAGGCCGCCAAAGAGAAGATCGGCCCCGCCGTGGCTCGTGAGACCGAGATCCGCGCCATTGCCCGTACCCTGTCGCGCAGCAAGAAGAATAACCCGCTGCTGCTGGGGGATGCCGGTGTCGGTAAGACGGCGGTGGTTGAAGGGTTGGCCTATGCCATCCATGCCGGGACCGCACCCCCTTCACTGCTGCGCAAACGCATCGTGCAGATCGAAATCGGGACGCTGGTCGCCGGGACCAGTCTGCGCGGTCAGTTCGAGGAACGGCTGATCGGGATCGTGGATGAGGTCAAGAACTCCGGCGATGTGATCGTCTTCATCGACGAGATCCATACCATCGTTGGCGCGGGGGATACCATCGACAGCAATCTCGACGCGGCCAACATCCTGAAACCGGCGCTGGCACGTGGCGAGATCATGTGCATTGGTGCGACCACGCATGAGGAATACCGCCGCGCCATCGCACAGGACCCGGCGCTGGACCGCCGCTTCCGCACCATCGACATCGAAGAACCGAGTGAAGCCGACGCGCTTCAGATCCTGAAGGGCCAGCAGCAGCGCCTTGAAAATCATCACGGTGTCATCATCCTGCCGGAAACGCTTCAGAGTGCCGTCAAGCTGTCGGTGCGCTATATGCCGGACCGCCGTCTGCCGGATAAGGCGCTCGATCTGCTGGACGAAGCCTGCACCCGCGTCATCATCCGCACCATGAGTCCTGATGACATCGAGGATAAAACCGTCAACGATGTGCGCCCGGAAGATGTGGCCGTGGTCCTTTCGGAATGGAGTGGTATCCCGGTTGCGGAACTGACACAGGATGAGAAACGGCGTATCGCGACCATCGAACAGTCGCTGCTGTCGCGTGTGATCGGTCAGGATCAGGCGATCCGCACGGTGGCTGAGGCCATCAAGACGGCACGCGCCGGTCTGGGTGATCCGCAGCGCCCGATTGGTGTCTTCCTGTTTCTGGGGCCGTCTGGTGTCGGTAAGACCGAGCTGGCGCGTGCGCTGGCCGAGTTTTTATTCGGCAGCAGTGACGCCATGCTGCGCCTGGATATGTCCGAATTCCATGACGCGCACACTGTCGCCCGTCTGATTGGCTCTCCGCCCGGATACAAGGACAACAGCCGGGGCGGTCAGCTTACCGATGGCCTGCGCCGTCGTCCGTACAGTGTGGTGCTGCTGGATGAAGTCGAGAAAGCCGCACCGGAAGTATTCGATATCTTTTTGCAGGTGTTCGATGAAGGCCGCCTGAGTGATGCCTACGGTCGCAAGGTTGATGCGCGCCATGCGCTGTTTATCATGACCAGCAATATCGGCACACAGGAAGGCACACGCACACCGCTCGGCTTCGAAGGTGGTGCTCCCGGCGGCATCAGCCAGCAGGATTATAATGCGTATCTGAAGAACTTCTTCCGACCGGAATTTCTCAACCGTGTCGAGGAAATCGTCATCTTCCACAGCCTGACGCGAGAAGTGGTCTCGAATATCCTTGATCTGAAACTTCAGGATGTGTACGCACGGCTTGAAGAACAGCATCTCACGCTGGAACTGACCCCGGAAGTGCGTAATCTGATTTTGCAGCGTGGGTTCGATCCTATCAACGGAGCGCGACCGCTGCGCCGGGCGATTGAGCGTCTGCTGGTGCGACCGCTCAGCGCCAGTCTGCTGGAAGAACGCTTCAGACCCGGTGACACGATCGTCACAGGTGTGACCGATGATGGTCAGCATGTGAGCTTCGAAAGCCGCAGCACGCTGGATGAGATTCGGGCTGCTGCTGAGCCTTCACCACAATCGCAAGCCGAAGAAGCACCTGAAGCACCGACATCGCCGCAGGTACGGGCAGCAGGTGGTGCCGCCGATGATGCCGGTATACGCACGACCGAGACCAGCGAGAACGAAGTCTCGTCCAATTCCAATCTGCTTTAGCGGGTGTGTGCGATGATCGGCGATAGCGTCTGAACTGTATCGAAAAGTGCGCTCAGTGTGATGAGCGCACTTTTTGTTTCCTTCTCAGGCCCCCCAATCCACAGAGTGATCGGGGCGGTATTCAGCCGCATCTCCATGAATCAGCGTGCTTGCGATATTGCGTGCCCACTGGTGAATCTGATCCCAGTCCCGGTAGTCGCCAGTCGGGGCGTTGATGGTGTTGACGATAAAGCGCTCAATACGATTGAGGGAGTCGGGATTGATACTGCCCTGAAAGACCGTGATGTCGCGGGGTTTGATCCTTTCGATAAATGGCAGCAGTACTTCCGGGAATTCCCAGCCATTGAGGAGGGTTTTTAAGTCTCCTGAGCCAACCGGCCCGCTTGAAAACAGCCAGACACGGCGTTTTGCCAGCGCTTCCTGATGTTTTTGTAAGAATGCAGCGGCGGCGGGCTGCCATTGACCTGCATAGACTGCGCTTCCCAGAATAACCACATCATAGCCTTTTACATCGGTGATGACTTCGACAGGCCGGACCTCTGTATGGACAAGGCCCGCCTTGATGATGACCTCTCCAATGGCTTTGGCGATCTCGGCAGTCGAGTTGTATTTACTGGAATAGGCAACAAGGATGTTCGTCATTTGGAGGCTCTTTTCTCTCTGTCTGACGGACTGCATGACTTGTGTGACTTACTGGGCGACGTATCCCCCATCCGCAAGGATCGAGCTACCTGTAATAAATGATGCGCCGTCCGAACAAAGCCATGCGATCAGTTCGCCGACTTCTTCCGGCTTGCCTAAGCGTTTCATGGGATGAAGGCCAGCGATCATGTTGTACAGATCGGACCCTTCCGTTATGCCTGCATTTTCAATCATCGGAGTCGAGATGAACCCTGGGCATACCGCTGTCACACGGATATTCTGCGTGGCATATTCAATCGCGGTGCTTTTGGTCAGGCCTACGACGGCGTGCTTGGCGGCGACATACGCGCCTGAATTCGCGAAGCCCACATGACCGAGGATTGAGGCTACATTGACGATCACGCCTCCGCCTGCTGTCAGCATGTGCGGGATGGCGTACTTCATACACAGCCACACACCGGTCAGGTTGATGTCCAGTACCCGACGCCACTCGTCTTCCGGATAATCGGCAGTGAGCGCTGAGGCCCCGCCGATCCCTGCATTGTTGACTGCAAAATCCAGCCGTCCGTAGCGCTCGACCGTCTGACTGATCATCGCCTGTACGTCGGCTGACTTCGATACGTCGGTTCTGATGAATGCGGCTTCGCCGCCCGACTGCTGAATCTTCGCTGCTGCTGCCTCACCTGCGTTGGCATCAATATCAGCAAGCACTACTTTCGCGCCCTCTCGAACGAACGCTAACGCTGCCGCATAACCAATGCCAGAAATCCCCCCGGTAATGAATGCGACTTTGTTTTCAAGACCCTTCATGGCGTTATCTCCTTATCGTTTAAACGTCGTAAAGTTGCCTTGCAGTAATGCGGCAGTGCATGTGACCTCTGTGTGCATCTGAGGCGAGCCAACGGGTTGGTGACCCTACCATAACATGGACAGCTCAACATCAGCAGTGACACTTGTGATCGAAACTATATTACATAATTCCTGACGATCCAACCTGACGCTGTACATGGGACGCAAATCTTTCCGCAGCATATGCACCAACTTAAGCCTACACCTTGAAGCAGTGGCGGTGGCGGCGGCGCGAAAATTTACGCCACCGCCACTATTTTCCCCTCAAAATGGGCGACGGTGACGGAATTTGCGGCGCATTTACGCCGCAAGAAGCTGCAAGAAGCTGCAAGAAGCTGCAAGAAGCTGCAAGAAGCTGCAAGAAGCTGCAAGAAGCTGTTTGCTGCTGCTGCTGCCGCCGCCGCACAAAATTTTTGTGCGGCAACAACGGGTTTTCCCCTCAAAATGAACGGCGGCGGCAGATTTGCAGCACGATTTGGCTGCAAAGTGCTTGCAGCTTGCTGCAACTCTGCTGCAAAATGCAGAAATCCGCAGAAGCGGTATCGTGCGGATTTTGTGTTGATGTTAAGGTGCAGGAATCTCATAGTGTAGCACGAATGTTCGAATTGTGCGGTTCGAATCTTCAAACGAAGTGGACCAAAAAGCGGGGTCTTTTCGCTTCAGGATTCCTGGAGCGTGTTATGAACTTTCAGAATTGAGTTCGTCCTGCGGTCTTAACCCCACCCCTAAATCCCCTCCCCACCGCTATGCAGCGGTAGAGAGGGGACTTATCTCCCCTTCTCCAGGGAAACCTGTTTCGGGACGGAGAAACTGCATTTCTCAGGGTGAGGCTTTAAAAGTGCATAACAGCCTTTAAAGTTGGTACATGTGGGACGCAAATCTTTCCGCACAAACCTTCCGAGAGTGTGCTGTACTCTGAGCATCCTTAAGGTATACTGGAATAAATGCCGCTTCAGGCACGACTCAAGCATAGGTGTTTCTATAGAAAAGATGCGAGTCTGACCCATGCTGTCCCAAACCCTGCCAGACAACACGACCTATGATTATCTGTTTCGCACCTCTTCGGATGGCATCCTGATTGCTGATGCACAGGGGTTGGTCGAGCAGGTGAATCCGGCGGCATCGGCCATGCTGGGGGTGACGGCGGAACTGCTGCTGAACAAGTCCCCGGCGGAAGCGTTCTCGCAGAATCATGCACTGCGTAATTTATTCATGCGGGATGGTGATCAGACTCTCGAAGTCCATCTTCCCCGGCGGCGTCTGGCGATTGGCATGGCGACGACGATCCCCGGCGGCCAGCGGCTGGTGCTGCTTCAGGATGTGACCGAACGGCGTGAACTGGAGAACCGGCGCGAGGCACTGGTGAAGGCCGTCTCGCATGACCTGCGCAATCCGATCAACGCGATCGGTGGTTATGCCGAACTCGTCAACAAATTCGGGGATGTCAACGATCATCAGCGCCGCTTTCTGACACGCATCCGCGAGACGACCAGCAAGCTGTATGACGTGGTCGAGTCACTGGTGGAACTGGCATGGATTGAAGCCGGGATGCCCTTACAGCATAACCCGGTCAAGCTGCCGGAAGTGATCTTTAAGGCGGTCGCCAGCGTGCGCGAACTGGCCCGCGATCACCGGATTGTGATTGCGACCTCGATTCAGAACCCGATGCCAGTCGTGATGGGTGATGCCGACCGGCTGTACATGGTGATCGGGCATCTGCTGCAAAATGCAATTGTCTATTCACTGCCGGAGCAGAATGTGGTGATCCACGCGTGGGAAGATCACAACGAGGTTTATTGCAGTGTGGCGGATCGCGGCATCGGGGTGGCTGATGATGAACTGGTGCTGATCTTCGACCGCATGTATCGCTCACGCGACGAGCGTGTCCGGCAGATTCAGGGCGGCGGACTGGGCCTGACGCTGGCCCGCACCATTATCCAGCGGCACGGCGGCACGATCTGGGCATCGAGTAATCTGGGACAGGGCAGCACCTTTACCTTCTTTTTACCCACCGTCCGGCTTACCGACCGGTAATTGGCGGTCGCTAACCGGCGGTCTGAGGCCACCGAACATTGTACTGAGAGATCATGCAGAAGATCCGGATTCGCCTGCCTGCGGCAGTGGTTAATTTCGGCCCCGGCCTCAATAGTCTGGGGCTGGCGCTGGGCCTTTATACCACGGTCGAGATCAGCGCCCGCAGTGACGATCAGCTTGTCGTCGAGACCTATGGCGAAGGCGCTGGACGCTACGCTATCGGCCTGCGTCATCCGACCGTGCTGGCAATGGCGCGGGTTTTCCAGCGGATGGAACGGGCGGTCACGGGCTTTACCGTCCGTGTTGAGAACAGCATTCCACCAGTCAGCGGACTCGGCGCTGAGACGGCGTTTCTACTGGCTGGTGTGATCGGTGCCAATAATCTGATGGGCGGTGTCTATCAGCGCGGCCAGATCATGGAGATCGCGGCACAGATCAGCCGCCCGGAAAGCGCGGTGACGGCCATGCTCGGCGGCCTTTCTACCAGCCTGCTGGAAGGGGATCGCCTGATCTATCGGACGCTGCCCATCGCACAGCACCGTGTGGTGATCGTCCTGCCGGAAGTCGAACGCTATGCACGTGCTCCGCTGGCCGACCGCATCCCCTCTGCTGCCGCAGTTCATAACCTGAGCCGTTTGCCGCTGATGCTTCAGGCACTGCGCGAAGGTGATCAGGCGCTGCTGGCTTCTACCCTGACCGATGCCCTGAATGTCCCACGACTGGCGGTACAGATTCCGGGGTTTGGGGCGATGGTCAGCGCGGTGAAGTCGGTCGGAGCCAGCGCTGTCACACTGGCAGGGGACGGCCCCGCCTGCCTGATCTTTGGCAGTGACCGCCAGATGGACGCCATCACCGACGCGGCAGTCGGTGCGCTGTATAAGGCTGGAGTCTCCACCCGCACGTGGACTGTCCCGGTTGATACACAGGGCGTCGTCATCAGCATGATGACAACCTCGTCATGATGACGACATCGTCATGATGACAACATCGTCGCAGCGCCCACCGGAAACCCGCACGAAATATTCTGTAACTCCACAGTAGAGCCGCAGCATCGAAGCACGTTATAATCGCGGCACATTCCGCAAACAGACGTAAAACAGGCACGAGGAAGTTCATGCAGTTGAATAATGAAGCCCCCCGATCACTGGCGCTGGTGGGGATGCCGGGATCAGGCAAGACATTGTGCGCCCAGCATCTGGCTGGTCAGGGTTTTTATCAGTTCCGCTTCGGCGGGATTATCGAAAATGAGGTCGTGGCACGCGGCCTGCCGGTCAATCCACAAAACGAGCGCGTGGTGCGAGAGGAATTCCGTCAGAACGAAGGCATGGACGCCATCGCAAAACGGGCGCTGCCGCATCTGAGGGCCGCACTGGAGACGCATCACAGCATCATCATCGACGGGCTTTACGGCTTCAGTGAGTACAAGCTGCTCAAGCCAGCACTGGGGCAGGATATGGTGGTGGTCGCGATTGCGTGTTCGCGCCGCCTGCGCTATGAGCGGCTGGCACAGCGCCCTGTCCGCCCACTGACGCCGCAGGAAGCCGAAGAACGCGACTGGCGCGAGATCGATTTTCTGGAAAAGGGCGGGCCAATCGCGATTGCCGATTATACGCTGGTCAATGACCGCGATACCGACTCGCTGCTGCATGATCTGGATACGCTGATTCAATCACTCGGCCTGCGTCCTTAAGACACACCAGGGCGCACCTCTACCATCTCGTTATCTATCCCATGTCAGGAGCCTCGCCATGCCAGACCATTCGATTGTCTTTGATCAGGCCGCCGGTTATTACGATGAGACACGCGGCTTCCCGCCCGGTATCGATCATGAGATGGCGCGATTTCTGGCGGCGGAGGCGGGTCTGAAGTCGGCGCATCGTGTGGTCGAAATCGGCGTCGGAACCGGACGCATCGCACTGCCCGTCGCAAAGTACGTCAGCCTGCTGGTGGGGGTTGATCTCTCGACTGAGATGATGCAGCGCCTGCTGGAAAAGCATCAGCAGCCGGAGTACGCAGGCGGGACTATCCGCGTCGTGCAGGGGGATGTCATGCGTTTGCCGCTGGCGTCTGCCGTGTTCGATGCAGCGATTGCCACCCATATCTTCCACCTGATCCCGTCACCGGAAGCGGCGGCGGCGGAAGTCGCCCGTGTGCTGAAGTCTGGTGGACTGATGCTCAACTGTCGCAACCGCCATCAGGAGCGCACGTTCGAACCGATGCTGGACGCATGGGACGCTGCTGTGCAGGAGAAGGCCAGCCGGCAGATTTCGGGCAGTTGGACACAGGTTTACACGTTGTTTGAAGAGATGGGCTGGCCGCAGGTGGGAGAAGAGCGCGTGTTTCAGTACCACTTTGACCGCACCCCCGCCCAGTTACTCGACCAGTACCGCCGCCGCGTGTTCTCGTCACTGTGGTCCCTGCCGGATGATGTATGGCGGCGCGGTGTCGATGCGATGGAAGCCGCCATGCATGCCCATTATCCCAATGCCAGCGAGGTGCACCATATCCCGGGCAGCTTTGTTATCCAGATCTACCGCAAACCATAGCGGCTTGGTGTCAGTTTAACGACGGCTGTCCGCTTTATTGGCTTCAGATGGATACAGGACAAGGGTTGGGTGTGCTTCGCGCCCGGTGAAGCGTGACAGGTCGCTGTTCGGTGTCCATTGTGAGCCGTCCGGTAAAATCGTGGTCTCGTCGAACTCCGTCAGATAAAAGTTGACATCGGTCAGCACGGCGTTGGTGAGGTCTGCACCCTGAAGCCGTGCCCGCCACAGATTGGCACTGTTCATCCTTGCGCCGTGCAGTTGTGTCCGGCGCAGATCAGCCAGTGCCATGTGTGCTTCGGTCAGGTCGGCGTACGACAGATCAGCATCGCTTAACCGGATTTCACGCAGGTTGGAGGCACGCAGGATCGCATTCTGAAGCCTTGCCCCGCGCAGATCACTGGCCCCGAAGTACGCGCCGATCAGCACCGCATTGCGAAACGTCACCTGACGCAGACTGGCGCATGCCAGACGTGCATCTGTCAGATTGGCATTGCTGAGATCCGCGCCGTGAAGTGTGCCATTCTGAAAGCACAGCCGTTCCTGAAGTTCAGCAGCAGCCCGCAGCGCGGCGGCGTTGTCCTGCCCGGCCATCTTCTGGATCAGCCGTTCGTTTGATTGGGGAAAAGGGAGTTGAAAAGAAGGCATACCGCACCCATCCAGCTATCTGATTTTGCGCCGCAAAGTATACCGCAAATCAGTCAGAACGGTGCAAATGTTCGAGGGTCGGCGCGTCAGAACAGACACCACATAGAAAAGGAAGTCATGATGTCTGATGACAATATACATCACCCTGCAAAGCTCGATCTGGATCTGATTCTGCGGGTACAGCAGGCCCGGATGCTGCATGACGCAGACGCGAAGCCTTCGCAGATCAGCGGTGTGTACTGGATTGAAGCCAAATCAAAACTCGAAACTACCCGTCCGCCAACCTCACATGCCGGGGAATGGCAGCTTGAAACCGATCTGGCAAATGTCGATGCGCTCTGGTCACAGATCAGACAGGCGACCGAAGACGGCCTGCTGGGATACAAGTCGAAGGTCAGCACTGCATCGCGCCGGGGTGGGACTGCTGCCCAAAGCCGCCAGATCATCATCAGGACCTGTGACGCCGATGATCTGGCCGATGTCGAACGGGTAAAAGCCGCATTGATCGCGCTGGGGATTGATCCCGATCGCCTGCATTATCAGCGCGATAAGGCCGAATAACAGGTGACCGTTTAGAAACTCTAATGCTGTGGATCTGCTCTGCGACTCAGAATGGGCTATACTACAGATGTTCTGGAATTCACTGTATCGACTCGTATTGTCTGAATCGCTGTTACCCGTCTGTTAAAGGACTGGGACAGCCCGCCGCAGTTTCGTACCGCTAATCCAACCAACACGTTGTAGTCCCAAGAAACCGATACCCATGCCTGATGTAATCGACAAAAATTTCGTTCATCTTCACGTTCATACTGAATTTTCGCTGCTGGACGGCCTGAGCAATATCAAGAAGCTGGTCAAGCGTGCTAAAGAACTCGACATGCCAGCCGTTGCCATCACCGATCATGGCTCGATGTTCGGCGTCATCGACTTTTACCGCGCCGCAAAGGATGCCGAGATCAAGCCGATTATCGGCGTGGAGACGTATCTGGCCCCGCGTTCGATGTCCGACCGCGACTCGGTGCTGGATAAAAAGCCGTTTCATCTGCTGCTGCTGGCGAAGAATGCCACCGGTTACCAGAACCTGCTGAAGATCGCCAGCCGTTCCCAGCTTGAAGGGTACTACTACCGCCCCCGTATCGACTGGGAGACGCTCAACCAGTACAGTGAGGGCATCATCGCCACGTCAGGCTGTCTGGCGGCGCGTATCCCCCAGATGGTCATCAAGGGGCAGGAAGACGAAGCCCGCGAATGGGTAGGCCGTTTTCAGGATATGTTCGGGGCGGAGAACTTCTATCTCGAGCTTCAGCAGCACGACATCCCGGAAATCGAAATCCTCAACAAATGGCTGGTAGACTATCGTAAAAGCGGTCACACCAATGTCGGACTGGTCGCCACCAACGACGTCCATTACATCCGTAAGGAAGACTTCGACGCGCACGATATGCTGCTCTGTATTCAGACCGGTGCGTCGTTCAATACCCCCAAGCGCAAGGATCATGACGGTGAAGAAGGCCGCACCACGCGCATGGGCATGTCTGACAACAGCTATTACATCAGCAGTGCCGATGAAATGTGGGCGCTGTGGGGTGAAAAATACGGTGTGCCGGAAGCCGTGCATAACTCGCTGAAGATCGCCGAGATGTGCGATGTCAACCTCGATACGGAAGGCTATCATCTGCCGATCTTCCCGGTGCCGGAAGGCTTCGATGCCGCTACGTACCTGCGCTACTTATGTGAACTCGGTCTGAAGTGGCGCTACGGTGACCGTGCCGACAGTGATCCCGTGCTGCGCGAGCGTCTGGATTACGAGCTTGGCATCATCAACCGCATGGGTTTTGATACCTACTTCCTGATTGTGTGGGACCTGACACAGTTTGCTTCCCATGCCGACATCTGGTGGAATGTCCGAGGCTCCGGTGCGGGCAGTATCGCCGCTTATACGCTCGGTATCACGATGGTCGATCCGATCCAGAATGCGCTGTTGTTCGAGCGCTTCCTGAATCCGGCCCGTGTCAGCATGCCGGATATCGACATCGACTTCCCGGATGACCGCCGGGGTGACATGATCGCGTATGCCGCTATGAAGTACGGTGAAGACAAGGTCGCGTCGATTATCACCTTTGGGACGATGGGGGCGAAAGCGGCCATCAAGGACGTGGCACGGGCGATGGACATCGACCTGAACCGTGTCAACCGCGTCGTCGGCCTGATCCCGACCGAGGCCAAGCAGAAGCCGATTGAGCAGTATGTCAGTGCGAATCCTGATCTGCAGAAGCTGCTGAAGGAAGACCCGCAGCTTCATGATGTGGTCGAGATGGCGAAGCAGCTTCAGGGCGTCAACCGGCATACATCGGTGCATGCGGCGGGGATTATCATTGCGGATAAGCCGCTGGATGAATACATCCCGCTGCACCGTGTGACCGGCAAAGACCCCAGCAATGGCGCATTGAAGGCGGTCACACAGTTCCCGATGGAGACCTGCGAGTCGATCGGCCTGCTGAAAGTTGACTTCCTCGGGCTGGCGACGCTGTCGATCATGCGTAAGGCCTGTGAACTCATCGAGCGTTATCATGGAATCAGCTATAACCTGAACAACATCCCGTACCGTCACGATGACCCGCGTCTGACGGAA
Organism: Chloroflexota bacterium; assembly: GCA_023430545.1. Taxonomy (GTDB): domain Bacteria; phylum Chloroflexota; class Anaerolineae; order Aggregatilineales; family Phototrophicaceae; genus JAEZAF01. Next base: position 14,005 of record JAEZAF010000108.1, on the reverse strand, counting down.
GAGCAGATCGACATGCTCAACGAAGCCTTCCAGTTGATGAGCCGAGGTGAAACGGTCGGCGTGTTCCAGCTTGAAAGCAGCGGTATGCAGTCCATGCTGCGCGATATGCGCCCCACCCGATTTGCCCATATCGTCGCGGGTGTGTCACTGTACCGTCCCGGCCCGATGGACTTTATCCCCATGTATAACCGGCGTCTGCACGGCGATGAAGAGACTACCTACCGCCATCCGCTGCTGGAGCCGATCCTGAGCGAGACTTACGGCATCATCATCTATCAGGAGCAGATTCTGCACGTCGCAGGGAAGCTGTTCGGATACGAACCTGGCGAAGCCGACCTGATGCGCAAGGCCGTGTCGAAGAAGAAAGAGAAGGACCTCGCGAAACACCGCGCCATCTTCCTTGAGCGTGGACCAGAGAACGGCGTGGACGAGGACTCCGCCAACCGCATCTTCGATGATATCGAGTTCTTCGCCAATTACGGTTTCAACCGCGCCCATGCGACGGACTATGCGGTTGTCACGGTGCAGACGGCCTTCCTCAAGGCGCACTATCCCGAAGAATACATGATGGCGATGCTCTCTGTGCATCGCGATGACTCCACCAAGATCTCACACTTCCTCGAAGAGTGCCGCCGGTTGGCGATCCCCATTCTGCCACCCGACGTCAATTACTCGGCGCTGGACTTCGATATCCAGCGGCAGGAGGATGGCCGGCGTGGGATTCGCTTCGGGCTGGCCGGGATCAAGAACGCCGGTGAGAGTGCGATGGCGCACATCGTTGAAGCGCGTGAGAAGGGCGGCGTCTTCGAAAGCCTTGAGGACTTCTGTCAGCGGGTGGACCTGCGTGCGGTCGGCAAGCGTGCGCTGGAAAGCGCGATCCGCGTCGGGGCGCTGGAAAAGTTCGGTAACCGTGCGCAGCTTCTGGCCGCACTGGACCGCATTGTGGCTTACAGCACCAGCCATCATCGTGATAAAGAGGTCGGTCGTGTCAGCCTGTTCGGGGATGACTTCGGCGGCGGGCAGGAACTGCTGGGCAATCTGCCAAACGTACACGAGTACACCAATCGTGAGATTCTGGGCTGGGAAAAGGAACTGCTCGGCCTGTATGTCACCGGACGCCCGACCGATAAATTCAAGGATGTACTGTCGAAATCACGGCTGCATGTGATTGCCGATCTGAAGGAAAACGGCCCCGGCATGCACGAGCGTCAGGTGGCTGTTGCTGGTGAGATCACCCAGTTCCGCAAGGTATTCACCGCCAAGGGAGAGGCGATGGGCATCATGACCATCGAAGACTGGCACGAGACGGTCGGTTCAATTGAGGTCGTATTCTTCCCCCGGACGTGGAGCAAGATCGCGGCTCAGATTGACAGCGGCGATCTGCCGGAACTCGAACCCGGTGAGGTGCTGCGCGTCGAAGGCAAGCTGGACGCATCCCGCGACCGCGTGCAGATCATCGGTGACCGCATGACGCGTAACTTCGAAGTGATGGAAGCGGCCAACGGCGGCAGCGCCTTTGATGATCAGCTTCCGGCATGGATGCAGGGACCGGACGACCCATCAAATGGCTATCACGGCCCGGATGGTCACAACGGTCACAATCACCAGCACGCGAACGGCTCCAATGGCACGAACGGAGCAAATGGTCATTCACGTACGAATGGCGGTTCCAACGGCGCTTCTAACGGACACAACGGCGGCCATCATGACGGCAGTCATCGTGCAGGTTATACGAATTACGAGGCCGTGTCTGCGACGGCGGTCGCTGCCCCGCCGTATGAAATGGACACGGAACGGACGCCGCCGGATGAATGGTCGTCGGTCGATGTCGATGATCGTGCCGATGATCGCATCGATGAGCAGGCTGACGAGGACACCGTGACCGCAGCGGCGGTTCCGCCTGCCCCGCCTGGGTATCCGTCTCAGCACGAACAGCCTGCTCGAGAGGTCTGGACCGGTTGGGACGATGACGATTACAGCCAGCCTGAGCGATCGCCGCGTATTGTCGTGGTGACGATGCAGCGCACGGATGATCAGGCACGCGACCAGCGACTGCTGAAGCGTATTGTCGGCACACTGCGGAATTATCCCGGCAGCGATCAGTTCATGATCGTTGTGGAAGTCGATGGCAAGGAATATGTTATGGATTTCCAGGGGGAGACCACAGACAGTGACTCCGATGAACTCTGGAAAGCGCTCGACAAAATCGGCCAGCAGATCCGCTATGAACTGTATGAGGATGAGCAGTGATCGCCGATCATGGCAGGTCATTGTGGGGTTGTGCGGTCTGACTCGTACAGACTGCACAACAGCCGTCTCGCCTGTGATGAGATTTGTCGTGAGATTGGTAAGCTCGATAAACAAAAATTAACACATCAGGGCTATAATCCGCTGTTTGTGATGTCGGAGTTAGACTGAACAGTAAACGGAACAGCGGGAGATAGACAGCGATGAAACGAATTGCTGTAATGACCAGCGGCGGTGATGCCCCTGGGATGAATGCTGCGATCCGGGCGGTTGTCCGCACCGGTTTAGAGTATAAAGTTGAGGTTTTCGGCATCCGTCAGGCATATGCCGGGCTGATGAACGGCGATATGAGCATCCTCAGCAGCCGTGAGGTCAGCGGTATTCTTCAGCGCGGGGGCACGATTTTGCAGACGGCACGGAATGAGGAATTCAAGACACCTGCCGGTCAGCGCAAGGCCATGCGCCGCCTGAATGAGGACGACATCGAGGGCGTGGTCGTCATCGGTGGTGATGGCAGCCTTCGTGGGGCGATGGCCCTGCACAAGCTGGGTGTGCCGGTGGTTGGCATCCCCGGCAGCATCGATAACGACATCTGGGGGACGGATATGAGTATCGGTGTCGATACCGCGCTCAATACCATCCTTGAATCGCTTGACCGCCTGCGCGATACGGCCACCTCACATAACCGTGGCTTCATCATCGAGGTGATGGGGCGCAACTGCGGTTATCTGGCGCTGATGTCGTCGATCCTCGGCGGCGCGGAAGTCGTCATCACGCCGGAGAACGCGCCGACGATGGAAGAAGTCACCAATATGCTGGAAGACGCTTACGTCCGTGGCAAATCGCATGCCATTGCTGTCATTGCGGAAGGCGCACCGTATAAGACCACCGACCTGATCGAGTATCTGGAAGAACGGCATGTCAGCTTCGAGATGCGCCTGACGATCCTCGGTCATATCCAGCGCGGTGGCAAGCCCACTGCCTTTGATCGTCTGCTGGCGACCCGTATGGGCGTCGCGGCCTTCGAAAAGATGCTGGCAGGCGAGAGTGGTGTGATGGTCGGCCTGCAAGGGCGTAAGATGGTCAGCGTACCGCTGGAAGAAGTGACCACCAAAGTGCGCGAAATCGACGAAGAATACTATCGCATGGCGCATATCCTGTCGCGTTAGAGGTATTCAGACAACACAACGCCCCGATCTGATATGAATCGGGGCGCTGCTGTTTTGAGGCAAAAATGCTGTTCGGTGCAGTTTAAAAGGCGAGGGTCGAAGAGGGATCGCCGCGCACGCCGTTGTACAGGATTTCGAAGTGCAGGTGCGGGCCGGACGAATTCCCGGTGCTGCCCACATAGCCGATGACCTGTCCGGTGCCGACCGTCTGACCACAGCCTACAGCGGTGCCGCTCAGGTGACCGTACAGCGTCGCAAATGGCCCACTGGAGATCACCACCGCGATCCCATAGCCCCATGTGTTGTGTCCAGAGAAGATCACCGTCCCGCCGTTGGCTGCCATGACCGGTGTCCCCGGTGAGGCTGACAGGTCGATACCCTGATGCCAGCTTGCAAACCCGCGTGTGACGGTATAGGTGCCGAAGTTCAGCGGATTCCCCCAGCCGGTCGCGGTACCGGGGGGCATCGGGGCACAGCTTCCGGGATCACCAGACTGGAAGCTGACCAGATTCCCGCTGGAGCCGGTGGTGCCAGCGGTCCCCGAACTGACTTCGATCTGCGGTGCCCAGTTGACTTCCTCTGCCTTACCGCCGGGGATGAAGATCCAGACCCCGCTGGGGGGCACGGTATCGGGTGACAGACCGCGTAACTGCGGATTCGCTTCGGATTCCATGACAGTATCGACATCGGTCACATTGTACTGCGCGGCAACTTCACGGATGCTGATGCCACCAATCATCTGGATATACACACCGTCAGAGGGTGGGATATTCAGCGTGTCACCGGGGATCAGCGTCCAGATCTGGCGGCGGTCATTCGACCATGCGATGGTCTCGATTTCCAGGCCGAAGCGCTGCGCAATGTCGTAGATCGTATCGCCCTGCTGAATTGTGTACTGAATCACGGTATTGCGCGGGCGATCCGGGATGATCGTGAACGGTTCTATATCGATGCGCACAGTCCGCAGCGGGTTGTCAATCAGGATTGGGGCGATTGGTGTTTGAAGCAGGGCTGCCGCCGTATCCGGGCCAAGGGTGGGCAGTACATCTGCCGGATTCACGCCTGCGTCAAATGGCACCGTTTCGATGATGATTTGTTCTTCGGTCACGACCGTATCGGGTCCGGTGACTTCACCTGTGGCTGCACTGGCCGGGTCTTCTGTCATCAGTGCGACCGCCGCCGGTGTATGGGTGACGGTAATCACCCGCGTCTCGGTGGGGGCTGTCAGCCGTATGACTGCGCCGACGGTTAATCCAAATGCACCCAGCAGCAGCAGCAGTCCGAAGATACGCTGTGCGGTCGATGGGCCTCTGCTGCCTGATTGTGGAATGCGAATGGAGGTGTCGTCTTCTGCCTGTGCATTGACCTGAGGATAGGTCCCGGTAGGGTGGGTGTCGTCGGGATTAATTTCTGGCTCGTCAAACATAAATGTGTTCGTCTCGTTTATACCAGTAGGTTGGTTACACCATATGCCTGTCGAATCCTAATTCATAACTGGAGGTCGGACAACGATCAACTTCGTTTTCCTACACTGTGTAGGATAAATTCAGCCACTTTTCGCGCTGTAAGCGGGTGAATATCCATCACTGTGTGCTAGGATTGACGCTGTTCTCTGACCTGATGATCCACCCCATGATGGGATAAGACACGATGCGCAGCTACCTTTCGAAATCCACACAGGCCATGCGTCCGTCCGGCATCCGCCGCTATTTTGATATTGCGGCCACGATGGACGATGTGATTACCCTCGGTATTGGTGAGCCGGATTTTGCGACTCCCGCGCATATCATCGACGCGTCGGTGCAGTCCATGCGTGCCGGTCAGACCGGTTATACCAGCAATTCCGGGATGTCTGCCCTGCGCGAAGCGATCAGCCAGCATATCCAGCAGCGGTACGGCCTGCATTATGATCCCGCATGTGAAGTGCTGGTGACGGTCGGCGTCAGCGAGGCGTTTTATCTGGCACTGAAAGCGATCTGTGATCCGGGTGACGAAGTGCTGGTGATTGAGCCGTGCTTTGTCGCGAATCCGGCCGCGGTGGAGATGGCCGGGGCGGTGCCGGTGATGGTGCCGACCTATGTTGAAAACGGCTTTGAAGTCACCGGTGCAGATCTCGAAGCACGTATCACCCCACGCACCAAAGCGATCCTGCTGAGCTATCCCAGTAACCCCACCGGCGCAGTGCTGACGCTCAGCCGGATGCAGGAAATCGCAGCGGTGGCGGAGAAGCACGATCTGGTGGTGATCTCCGACGAAATTTATGAGCGTCTGGTTTACGACACCACGCATATCAACTTCGCCGGTCTGCCGGGGATGTATGAGCGCACTATCCGCCTGAGTGGGTTAAGCAAATCCTATGCCATGACCGGCTGGCGCATCGGATATGCCACCGCGCCGGTCGGAATCATGGAAGGGATGCGCAAGCTGCACCAGTATCTGATCATGTCCGCCCCCACGATGAGTCAGGCAGCGGCGGTGGAAGCCCTGCTGCACGGCGAAGGCGATGTCGAGCATATGCGTCAGGAATACGACCGCCGCCGCCGTCTGATCGTGAACGGTTTCAACAGCATCGGGATGACGTGCTTTGAACCGCGTGGGGCGTTCTATGCCTTCCCATCCATCGAGGGCACCGGCCTGAGTGATGAACAGTTCTGTGAACTGATGTTACACGAAGCACGGGTTGCCATCATCCCCGGCAGCGCCTTCGGTGAAAGCGGCACCGGTTTTATCCGCGCCAGTTATACCAACAGCTATGCCAGTATTGAGCGTGCGCTGGAACGTATGGCCCGCTTCATGCAGGCGCATGGTTTTATACACACGGTCAGCCCCGTCCCGGCGCTATCGGCTTAACTCGGCCAGCCGGTCTGCGGCTTCGGCCTCGTCCGGGGCGTATTCGATAATCGCCTGATAGACACGCTGCGCCCGTTCGATATCCCCCTGCGCGAGGCTGCTTTCCGCGATTTCATACCACGGCAGCATCACCTGATGTCCGGGGCCGGGTGGACGCATGGTCACCGGCAGATCGAAGCTGGCTGGACGGCCATACAGCACACCTGCAAATTCCTGCGGGACACTCCTGGGTGGTAATGCGCCAGCAAGAAGCTGCTCCCGCATCGCGGGATCATCGGTCAGGGCTGCCCGAACCGCATTCGGATATTCGTCCAGTGTGCCGAGGAGCTGTGCCAGATCAAGATCGCGCTCGGCTCCGGTGAAGTCACTCAGCGCCATTTTTGCTTTTGCCCGTGAGACGTAGTAGTCGCCGTTGGTCCGCTGAAGCTGGATCGCACGGTCAAAGGCGGTCAGGGCGGCGGCGTTCTCCCCGTTTTGCAGCGCGTCTTCGCCGACAACCCACCACTCGGCGGCAGTCGCCGGTTCGGATGGCACAGCGTCAGCCGCACGTTCTGCATCGATTACACGCAGCACACGATAGCGCCGGTCAAGCGGTAACAGAGGGATGTACCGTTCGAGGGCTTCGGTGCGCAGCGGTGTCGCCTGCCAGAAATCCGACAGTGGTAGTGAAAATGGTTCTGTGGTCCGCAGATACAGGTGATAGGCGTCTACAATCTCCGCCTGATCCGCGCCGCTGACCGCTTCAGCCAGTCGCGCCCATTGCAGCGAAGCCGCTGTCAGTGGGTTGATCTGACGTGCAGTATCCAGCGCGGCCAGCGCGCCGTTGGTATCACCTGCCTGTTCGCGATAAGCGGCCAGTGTCATCCAGCCGGTATCCCATGTCGGTTCAAGCGAGAGGGCATGTTCGTACAGCACCGCTGCTTCTGCCGGAGACTCCGCCTGTTCTGCTTCAAGCTGGACTAGATGAAGCGCATACAGCCGCAGATTCGGGTCAAGGCTGATGGCGGACTGCACCTGCTCAATCGCGTCGTTTTCGTCGTTCAGGCTGGCCTGATAGCGGCTCTGGGCGGTGTCCATGATGGCGAACCACAGCCCGTAGCCCACGATAACGATCAGCGCGATGACCGCACCGATGCGCTCGATGCGGCGGGGGCTGCGCGGCTCCAGCAGCGCGGAAATGGGTTCGACCGTGCAGTAAGCGGCCAGCAGTGCGATCAGCAGCACGACCGGCGTCACGGTGAAGACATCCAGCAGACTGTGAACACTCAGCCCGATCAGGGCGGCAAAGGCCACATCGAGGCGGAAGCGCCGTCCACCCGCTGCTGTCTGACGCTGACGCCACCATGCCAGCAGCAGACATCCACCCAGCCACGCGCTGACAGTCAGCCCGACGATGCCGGTCTCTGCCAGTGTGTTGAGATAGGCATTATGCGCCGAGGCCAGACGATCCCTTGCCAGTTCGGGTGTGCGATATTCACGGAGGGCGCGGCCATACTGGGTTGTCCCAACACCCAGCGCGGGATAATCGGATGCCATCACCAGTGAAGCACGCCACATATCGACGCGCACCTGATCGCCGCTGGTCCGTGATGAGCTGCCCATAATGACGACCACCAGCACCACAGCGGCAGCTCCGGCGGCCAGCAGACTGATCGCAAGGGCACGCCCGAATGCCGGACTGCGAAAGCGGTCGCGGAGCAGTATCCCATTCCAGATCTGTAAGACCAGCAGCACCCCTGTTCCGGCCGCCAGTGACAGCAGCCCCCCGCGTGAGAAGGTCAGGATCAGCACGATCAGCAGGCCAGCGGATAACAGCCACAGGGCGACCCGGTACGGTCTGCGTGCAGTCAGCGCCCATCCAGCCGTGACGATCACGAGTGGGGCAGCATATCCGGCCAGCAGCGTGCTGATATTCAGTGCGAGTGCCAGCCGAGGCGCGATATAGGGCAGTCCGGTCGTTTCGGCCCAGCCAATCGAGGTGCCGGGGATAATACCGAGTCCGAAATACCATGAAGCCAGTTCAAGTGCGCTCAGCATCAGCACCAGCGCCGCAGCGATAAACTGGACTTCAAACAGCAGACGCTGCTGCCGCCGCTGGATCAGGTCTGCGAAAATCCAGAAGAAAACCAGATGCGTAAACAGGAACCACAGGTTTTCGAAGGCCATGCGTGGATCATCGCTCATCACGGCTGACATCACCCAGACGGCAGCGGCAGCAAACAGCGGGATGTTGAGCGGCGTATGCGGCAGTCCCTGTCTGTTTTTCAGGCGCAGCAGCAGCCACAACACCAGTACCACCGTGATGAGGATGTGATGCATCACCCGCACCGGGAAGACCAGTTGATAATATGCACTACCGCCGAGAAAGAGGATTTCGACCGCCAGCAGCATGGCGATGAGACGAGTGAGGCGCATAAACAATCCTGTTGAAGGGTTACAGAGTGGAGAACGACCCGTTTGACTGAGAGGCGTCAGTCTCCAATGCCTTTCAGCATAACGCAAACCGGGGTCTGTAACCCATGAGGATCATATTCAACGGCGAAGGATATGAGCCGTGCCTGCTCGACATTCCCCTGTGTGATGCTGTCCCAGGCGACTGCCGATCACCAGCGGCACTAACGTTTTTTACCGGTGTCGAGCTTGGTTGTTACTTCACGGATGACAAAAGCAGGAAGGGAAGCCTGATGTGTGCTCATAAATTCCCGAACACCCTCTCCATGCTGGCTGGCCGCTTCTCTCAGCAGCCATGAAACCGCCTTACTGATGCGCTTGTCTTTTTCGTGATGAAGACGCTCAAGCAGTTCAATCGCAAGCGTGAAAAAGTGCCCCTCCTGGCCGCGCACTGGCAGGACCAGCAACACCAGCGCTGCACGCCGTTTATTGATGTTCTCATCCGCGCTGAGGCGGCGCAACAACAACTGCCATCCTTCCCAGTTGGCATTCAGATCATCCACACTGAACACCGATTGACAGGTGCTGTCAACTTCTTTCCATCCCACAAGCTGTCCCAGCCAGTGTTCAAGCTGGTCCAACCGTTCGACCGCTAACCGCTGACGAAAGGCCGGAAAGCGGCTCAACAGCATACCGGTGATGGTTTTTTCTTCGACCGATTGCCCGTGATATAGGCTGTTGAGCAGATCGAGCCATCCTTCGAAGTCGAGGGTGGCACCCTTTGCCCTGATCCATGTCCGTATGAAATCGCGTTGTGCAGGTACGGACCAGCCATACATAAGACGGCCTGAGTCTGCATCAGTTCGTGCTCGGGGCAATTCCTGTGGGCGCTGTTGGAGAAAGGCGCGGATCTCATCAATAGGCGGTATGGGCTGACCTGCTGGCTGTCCTTTGTTCCCGGCTGATGTGTTGTCTGATAGAGACAAGTCTATTCCCGTGGATTGGTCTTGGTAATACCTTCCGGATTGTCACCCGGCCCAATGAACTGCTCGATCTTGGCGATCAGATCCGGAAACTTCACCGGTTTGCTCTCGTATTCGTCACAGCCAACCGCCAGACACTTTTCGCGATCGCCCGAAATCGCATGGGCCGTGAGGGCGATAATCGGGATCTCTTTGGTATTGGCATTGCTCTTAAGGCGGCGTGTCGCTTCCCATCCATCAAGGATCGGCAGGCTCATATCCATCAGAATCAGATCCGGTTGGTCACCTGCGGCGCGTTTGACTCCCGTCATGCCATCCTGCGCAACAATAATCTCATACCCACGTCGCGTCAGCCGTCGCGAAAGCATGTCCAGATTCATTTCATTGTCTTCCACGACAAGGATTTTCGGCATACTATGTTATTCTCCTATGTTTCGTCACTTTGACTGCGCGGCTGTTGTCGGATGCACTTATCGATCAGTTGACGCAGCATGTTCAAAAGTTCTTCGGAATGCGTGGCATTTTTCATGATAACGTCAATCACATTGCCATTCAACCTTGCCCGATCTTCCTCGGTCAGGTCAAGCGCTGTGATGATAATGACCGGGATTTCCCGCCACAGCGGATTGCGCTGAAGCTCACCTGCGAGGGTAAAGCCATCCATCTCCGGCATCATCAGGTCCAGCAGAATGACATCGGGGATATTCGCCTCAATCATCCGTAATGCGACCAGCCCATTATCGGCTTCATCAATCTGCCAGTTTTCAGAACTCAGCATTCTGGAAAGCAGAAGCCTTGACGCACTGTGATCTTCCACCACCAGAATACGCCCGAGAGAGTCCGTGTCCGGGCTGCTGCCTTCAGGCTGGGTACTGTCTTCATCGTCCTGCGGCGCAAGAATGGACGAGGATGGCTCACTGACGACAGGCACAGTCGAAGTCGAGAGTTTGGGCACGCGGCGGTAGCGGCTGAGGACTTCGACCAGACGGCTGCGGTCAATTGGCTTGGTCAGGTATTCGGTGGCACCGAGTGTAAAGCCGCGTGTCCGATCATCGAGGATTGTCACCATAATGACCGGGATATTCGATAGACCAGGGTCGGATTTCAGATGCGTCAGCATCGTCCAGCCGTCCATCTGATTCATCATCACATCCAGTGTGATCGCATCCGGGCGAAGCAGGCGTGCCTTCTCCAGCCCATCAACACCATTGATGGCGGTTTCGACCGCAAAGCCTTCCCGCGTAAGCGTCCGTGCGATCAGTTCGCGCACCTGTGGATTGTCATCCACGACCAGCACGATCCCATTGCGCTGTGCTGCTTCCATCACCTGGACAGCAGTAGAGACATCCGGCGGCACATGGATACGGGGTGCATCTTCCGAGATCAGGTTGGATTTGACAATGGCGGGCAGTGTTACCGTAAAGGTGGTCCCCACGCCCTCCTGACTTTCGACAGCGATATCACCACCCATCATCTTGCACAGGCGGCGGCTGATGGTCAGGCCGAGGCCGGTGCCCCCATAACGGCGGGTGGTAGAGCTGTCGGCCTGCTGAAATTCGTTGAAGATCGAATCGACCTGTGCTTCCGACATACCGACACCGGTATCCTGAATGCGGAAGATAATCCAGTCTTCACCCTGATTATGTTCGCGGGTGATGTGCAGAGAGACCTCACCGTTTTCGGTGAACTTGGCCGCATTGCTCACCAGATTCACCAGTGTCTGCCGCACCTTCAGCACGTCGGCATACATCACGCCGGGATGATCCATATTGATGTTCAGCTTATTGCTGTTCGCGCTCACCAGTGGATCCACTGTCATGATCACCGAGCGCAGCATATCTTCTACTTCGAAGTATTCGAGGTAGAGTTCCATGCGTCCGGCTTCAATCTTGGACAGATCGAGTACGTTATTGATCAGATCGAGCAGATGACTCCCTGCCGACTGGATCTTGCGCAGGTCAGGGATCAGATCCTCGTTCCCCAACTCGGCAACCTCTTCTTCCAGCATTTCACTGTAGCCGATGATCGCGTTCAGCGGTGTGCGCAGTTCGTGGCTCATATTGGCGAGGAACGAGCTTTTGGCTCGATTCGCGGCCTCGGCTGCATCTTTTGCCGCCTGAAGTTCACGTTCCGTCTGCTTCAGGTCGGTGATGTCGTGCCCACGACAGGACAGTCCGGTGACCTGCCCAGCGCTGTTGAAGATCGGCGTGATGGTGACTTCCAGATCAAATTGCCCAGTGTCTGGTTTATAAGATCTTTCGACCTTGACGACTTCACCATTCAAGGCGCGATCGTAGGCATCTTTCCAGAATTCGTGACGGTGAGGCGGCAGGAGATCATAGAAGTACGTCCCGATATTAGCATCCTTGCTGTAAAGTGACTTGTAAACCGCTTTAAAGCCGGTGTTGACAGCAATCAGGTGCAGATCATTATCAAGCAGCCAGACATTGTCCTGCGTGTTTTCGATCATGGCATGCAGATTAGCTTCACTGGTGCGCAGCTTTTCTTCTGCTTCACGCTGCCAGGTGATGTCACGCAGATTGGACACGATGCCATTGACGATCGGATCATCCAGCAGATTGGTAGAGACCGCCTGAAGCCAGCGCCAGCTTCCGTCCTTAGCCCGTATCCGATATTCGATATTGCTTCCCTGTGTCCTGATCGGATCTGCGTCAGGTGGGACGGTGGTCATTTTCTGCACAGCCGTATAGACATCTTCCTGATGAACGTAATTCAGGAAGGGTTGCCCGACCAGTTCTTCAGGCTCATAACCCAGAATCCGCATTGCCGATGGGCTGACATACGAGAACATCGTATTCTGATCCACGATGATAATCATATCCATCGAATTTTCGATCAGGCGGCGAAAGTAGATTTCGCGTTCCTTCTGTTTGGCCTCGGCCTGAACACGTGCTGTGATGTCGCGGAAGGTGATGATAAAGAAGTGATCCTTGGGGGTTTTGACTTCTGCGATACGGTACTCCATCGGAAAACGCTCACCACTGCGCCGTGTACCGGTGGTTTGCAGCATTTCACCCTGCATGGCGACTTCGTGTGCCCGTTCGCGGGTAAGCTGGAGCAGTTCACTGGTGGAGAGATTGGCCGCCTCGCCCATCGAGCTTCGATCAAACAGCATGCTGAGCGGTTTCCCGATCAGATCCTGCGGGGTATAGCCCAGGATCTGAGCGCCAATCGGATTCACCGTTTCGATAATCAGCTCACTTGCTGAAATGGTCATGAAACCGCTGATCGCCACCCGCACAATCGACTCGGCACGCGCAACCGAGTGCTCCAGCTCCGTGACGACCTGTTCATAGCGCTTGGGCAGGTCATCCGCCTGAATACGCGCAAACTGACGGGTAATATCCGCATGGCTGCGCACTGGGCCGTCTTTCTGGTCAGACGACGTTCCGTTGGGGGAAGAAGCGGCATCTGCACCCGACTGCTGACCCGGAAGCCGTTTGAGGATGGGCTGAAGCCATTTCGAGATGAACTGCATAGACTAAGTCTCCATAATACGTGACAGCACCGATTGGCTGTACGTCTGGCGGTGTTTTGGGATGATTGATGACAAGCTGCTAACGGTAGAAACCCGCTGGCAAAACTGACTAGCGAAGAGGCTCAATCACACTGCCATTCCAGCGTGTCATTGCCAGTTCAATACCATCAGTTAACCACGTCTCAACTGCATTCGCGGCACGGTCCACCATCTGACGCGCCGTGATCTCATCGTCACCTCTGAATGGCCCCAGCACATGCCCAGAGGGGTCCTTGCGGCCAGAGGGCCGGCCAATCCCGAGGCGGATGCGTGCGAAGTCCGACGAGCCAACATGCTGAATCACACTGCGCAGCCCATTCTGGCCGCCGTGACTGCCTTCCTTGCGGATGCGAACCGTTCCCAACGGGATGTCGATGTCGTCATTGATGACGATCAGCTTCGTGATGTCGATTTTGTAAAAGTCCATCAGTTGGCGGACGGCTTCACCGCTGCTGTTCATATAGGTCTGCGGCTTTGCCAGCAGGACACGCTTATGTGCCAGCGTCGCATCTGCCGTCAGCGCCCTGCGCTCCAGTTTCGTCACACTGACCGCGCAGCGCCGTGCAAGTTCATCAATGGTCCAGAAACCGACGTTGTGCCGGGTATTCTCATAATCCTTGCCCGGGTTCCCTAACCCGACAATCAGATAGCGTTCCACAGTACCCTCAGAAATTCACTGAAAGATTACTATTGTAACGGTTGTCAGGCCTCAGGAAAGGAAGAGTTTGTTTAGTCTTCTCGTGGATCAATTTCCCAAAGATGGATAGCCCCGCTGTCAGCGTCCCATGCCATGATCATTTTCCCATCGGATGACCATTGAATGTTAC
>JAEZAF010000001.1 GCA_023430545.1 Chloroflexota bacterium | reverse complement strand
ATCTGAGTTCGCTGCACCACGATTGCTCCTAAACCCACAAGTAGAGCGTAGAGGTTTTGTAATCCCCCATCTCTTATGTGACTATGACAGAGCGGCAAAGTATTTGCAAAAACAGCCAAAGTTCAGGTGGCAGTTGTAAAACTGCCACTTTTGCTTTCATAAAACCACGGTCTTCAGGCAGGAAAAGCCGCGCAGATCCTTCGGCATCACAGGAAAGCTGGCAGCGTATGATCGCGTCTGTGAGGGGATAAACCGATCAATATTTAGCCCTGCTTAGTACCGGTTAATACCGTTTTCCGTGCGGCTCTCACAGGATATGCTATAATAACAAGTGTAATACAGTCGTCCGAAGATGACAGGCGGCTGCGGGGCTGCATTAACTGCCATAACGACCGTAAACCCACATCACGACACAGCCTGAAAATTTCCTGCGTCATAAGGGTACACACCAATCCTCATTGCCTCCCAACCACACGGCATCCTGCCGTTTGCTGACTGCCCACAGGTAAACATCCTGATGTTCTTATCGTCTGCTGAATGACTGTAAAGGGGATCTCTATGCAAAATCCTGCACCGGCGCTCGAATCCGACATGAAGAAGAGTGTCTCGACGTTTGTTGCCCTGAGTCAGTTTACCATTGCCAATGATATGCGCGACGAGGTGCGGGAAGCCTTTCTGAAGCGTCCGCGTCTGGTCGATGATACGCCCGGTTTTATCTCGATGGATGTCGTCAGCCCGACAGACTGCCCCGATGAGATCTGGCTGATTACCTACTGGACCGACGAGGAAAGCTACCGCACATGGCATCGCGGTCATCTGTATAAGGGATCGCATAAAGGCATCCCCAAGGGGCTGAAGCTGGTCCCTAAAAGTGCGTCCGTCCGATTCTTTGAATACATTACCTCCTGAGGTTTGCCATTGAGTACCGATTACCAGCAGATCAGCCAGATAGTGACTGAGCATCGTCAGGAAGTGGTGCAGACAGTCGTCAGCGAACTGTATACCCTGCGCCCGGATCTCGCCGAGCGCTACGGTCAGCGAGGCCGCCAGCGCTGCCTTGAGGATACCCACTACCATCTGATGTATCTTTCCGAAGCGCTGGCGGTGAACAGCGTCGATCTGTTTTCTGACTATATTCAGTGGGCGAAGGTGCTGCTGGCGGGATTCAATATCCCGACGACCGATCTGGCCGATAACCTTCAGGTGATGCAGGATGTGCTGATACGGTATTCGCCGCAGCAGGCACACGATACGCTCAGGCAGTTCCTTTCGCACGGCGTGGCGCTGCTTGCCACACCGTCGGATCAGCCTGCATCCTATCTGAATGAGCACAATATCCTCTCTGAACTGGCGAGCCAGTATCTTGATGCGCTGATTAAGGGCGAACGGCATCGTGCCAGCCAGATGATACTGGAGGCTGTCCAGCAGGGAACACCTGTGCGGGATATTTATCTGCACGTGTTTCAGCGCTCCCAGCATGAGATTGGCCGTCTGTGGCAGACCAATAAAATCACGGTGGCACAGGAACATTACTGCACCGCCGCCACTCAGATGATCATGTCGCAGTTGTATCCTTACATCTTCTCGACGGAGAAGAACGGTCGCTGGATGGTTGCTACGAGCGTTGCCGGCGAACTCCATGAGATCGGCGGGCGTATGGTCGCGGATTTCTTCGAAATGGACGGCTGGGATACGCTGTTTCTGGGGGCGAACACACCTCCAGGTGCGATTGTACAGGCGGTCAGTGGGCGCAAAGCCGATGTGCTGGGGATCTCGGCCACCATGAGCTTCCATGTAAGCCGTGTGGTCGAACTAATCGGGCTGGTGCGGGCTTCCGATTACGGCGAACATGTCAAAATCATCGTCGGGGGTTATCCGTTTAACATTGATCCGGGCCTGTGGAAGCGGGTCGGGGCGGACGCTTATGGGCGCGATGCGCTCGAAGCGGTCGCCCTGGCTAACCGGTTGATTAAGGGTCAGAAACATGCCAACTAGCTTTATGCCGGAGAACAGCACCGTCGCGGGGCTGGCCCTGATGTGCAGCCCTGATGGCGTGATCGACTCCGTTGTGTATGATCTGGCCGGTCTCAGCGATCCGTTCCAGACCGGAAAAAACCTCGTCGCTCTGCTGGAACCCGGCAGCGCCGATAAGGGACAGATTTTTCTGGAGATGCTTCGCCAGCAGGGGCTGGTCATCAACTGGGAACTGAATGTCATAGTGCGTTCAGTCATCACACCGATGCTGTTTGTGGGGGTGAATACCGGCAGCCACCATCTGATTGTGGTGTCAACCACCTATCAGTCTTTTCAGGATGTGGCGCGGATTTTCGATGACTTCAGCAACATCACCAATGAGCAGAGCAATGCATTCCGGGCAGCAGTCAAGAATTTGTCCCTTCAGGCCCGTCCGGTGAATCTGGCACCTGCCTCTGATCTGTCAGCGGAACTCACCTCCCTCAGCCGTGAGATGGCAGGCACACAGCAGCAGCTTGAGAAGACAGCGGCAGACCTTCAACTATATCAGGCGCAGTTCGATGCCATCTTTTCAGCACTGGACGAAGGGGTGATCCTCACCAGCGCCAGCGGCGAGATCAGGGCAGCCAATCCAGCCGCACAGCGCATGTTGAACTTTATGACAGGCGATCCGCTTCAACTCGGTCAAGGCCGCCGTGTGGAACAGCTTCTGCTGGTCACCGAGCAGGGCAAATTGCCGCCGCTTGAAAACCCGATTGTCACAGCGGCACGTGAAAATCAGACGGTGGAGCTGCGCGATAAAGTTGTCATCCTCATCCGATCCGGTGTCCGAATTCCTGTAGACGTCATCTGCACACCGATCCATGTTAATCCCGATCAGATCGCCGGCTTTGCGCTGATCCTGAAGGATAGAACTCCTCACAAGCTCCCGACTGCATAAAACCGCCTCTGCATTGGCCCGATATAATCAAAAAGGACGGCATACCGCCGTCCTCTCTGAAGTTGCAGACCGTCAAGGCTAACCGTCAGTCCGACGTTCAGGCGGGCTGCGGTGCAGTCGGGTCGATCTGATGGGCAGTCCCGGCGGCAGATCCTGTTGTCAGATCAGGACGCGGTGTCCCATCAGGATTGAGGATACGCTCTGCATCCGCAAGTTCAGCCGTATCCCCAATCAGGCCCAGCAGATCCCCCGCTTCAAATCTCACAAACGATTTCGGATTTGGGATCACCTCATCGCCACGCACCAGCGCGATCACTGACGCTCCGGATTTCGAACGGATGTTGGCTTCGGCCAGACTTTGCCCGACCACCGGGCTGTCGTGGGGGACCGGCTCCCATACGATGTCGATCCCGCGAATAGCCTTCAGAAGCTGATCGACCACCGGATAGCCTTTGTCACCGGGCATCAGCCCTTCGTAAGCGTCCTGACGGATGTTATCGACGTAGGACTGGATCTGCCCCATCGGGTAATTGAGGGTCAGCAGGGTATGGCGCACGATCTCCAGTCCGCCTTCGAGTTCAGGGTGAATCACATGGCGTGCCCCCAACTCGATCAGCCGCTCTACACCGGATTCAGTCGAAGCACGAGCGATAATCGGCAGATCCAGTGCAACCGAGTGACCCGCCGCGACGATCATCTCGGCGTCGGTCTGTTTAGGGACTGTTACGACGAGGGTTTTCGCATTTTCGAGGCCGGAGTGCAGCAGAATCTCCGAATTGGCAGCGTCGCCAATCAGGGTATTGATGCCTTCTTTCTCAAGCTCCGCCGCGAAGACCGGGTCCTGCTCCACGACGAGATAGGATAAGTCCAGCATCTCCAGCACGCGGCCAACCTGCTTGCCGACACGCCCATAGCCGACGATCACGGCATCATAGATACGCGGCTCATAGGGATAGGCTGCCTGCGGTGCGCCTTTTTCCATCCGGCGGCTGAACACCGGCATATGTGCAACCAGACGCTCAATGTGCGGAATCAGGCGGAACATCACCGGATTGATGATAATCGAGATCAGCGCCCCTGCCAGAATCAGCGTGTACTGTTCCTGCGTGAGCATTCCCAGTGCCACACCCGTCTGGCCGACGATGAAGGAAAATTCACCAATCTGGCTGAGACCGGCAGCGACGACGATCATGGTACGGGCTGAAGCCGGTAAAAGCAGCCCCAGCAGGATCGTTATCAACCCTTTACCGACGATAATCAGCAGGCTGATCTCGATCACCTGCGCGGCGTTACTCACCAGCGCGGCGGGATTGACGAGCATCCCGACGGAGACAAAAAACAGCACGGTAAAAATATCACGGAAGGGGATGACCTCTGCACCAACCTGATGGCTGATGTCTGACTCGCCAATGACAACACCGGCCAGGAATGCGCCAAGCGCCAGCGAAACCCCGAATAATTCGTAAGCAGCGAACGCGGTTCCGAGTGCAAGTGCCACTACGGCGAGGATAAACAGTTCCCGTGAGCGTGTGCTGGCAATCCGCGTCAGCAGCATCGGCATCACCCGCGCACCGACAAACAGCATGATCGCCACAAAGATCGCGGTTTTTACCAGCGCGACGATCAGGCTTTCAACCACACTGCCGGACTCGCTGACCAGTGCAGGAAGCAGGACCAGAATCGCGACAGTCGCAAGATCTTCGAAAATCAGCCAGCCGACAGCAACTTTCCCGTGAACGGTATTCAGCAGGCCGTTATCTGAAAGGCCGCGCAGCAGCACGACGGTACTCGCTACTGAAATAGCGAGGCCAAGCACCAGACTGGCTTCGATCGACCATCCCCAGAGCTGAGTCAGCCCGAAGCCGATCAGGGTTGAGAGCAGGGTCTGCATCATCGCGCCGGGGATGGCGACCCGTCGTACTTCCCACAAATCCCGCAGTGAAAAATGAAGCCCAACACCGAACAGCATAAAAATAACGCCCATTTCCGCGAGCTGGCTGGCGGCATCAAGATCACCAACGAAGCCTGGCGTAAATGGGCCAATAATTAATCCGGCAAAGAGATAACCCACCAGCGCGGGCAGTCCCAGTTTTCGGGCCGCATAACCGCCGATAAAGGCCATCAGCAGCGCCATAGTAAAGGTAGCAATTAACGTGAGGTCCTGATGCATCCATCCAATCCTTCCCGATCCGGCTGATCGTTCTACCAGTATAAAGTTGTGGCAATGGCGCTTGTTAAGGTCGCCCTTGTTTACCTGAAGTGAGGCTTACTTACTCTGAGGTCTGCTCGTGGAAATCTGTGATGATGGCCGTCAGCGCCGCAGAAGCGCTGTCGAGGTGATCTGCCGTAAGGCAGACCGATTTACCAAGATAGGTTTTGTGCAGCTTGTTCTTAAACTGACGATACGCTACCCAGTAGCAGTCCCCTCGCTGTTTCAGTTCCTTACGGGCTGTAAAACCGCCCGTGGAATGCACAAAATGAAACGTTTGGTGTGTTTCATCCTTCAGCCACGTAAACCATTGTGCTGATCCGACTTCGATTACCGGATTTCCGTCCGCATC
>JAEZAF010000181.1 GCA_023430545.1 Chloroflexota bacterium | reverse complement strand
TGCTGCCGCTGAGCTTCCAGCTTTCACCGCCGAGGGTATTCATCAACTGACAGTAGGTGGCATACGGTGTGACGGTCAGGCTGGCGCTGTAGGCAGGGCGTGCCGCCGTGTCATTCTTATAGGTTGGCAGCTCTGCTTCCATCGACAGCAGAAAGCCGGATGCTTCGTCTGCGGACTGTGCCGCGAGATAGTCCGTATAAGACGGATAAGGCGTGAAGGCTGTCAGGTAAATGCTGCCAATATACAGTTCACCCTGGTTCAGTGTGAACTCAAAACGGTGATCGCCGGCAGCCAGATCGATCTGAAGTGGATACGGCAGGCCGAAGTTGACATCGCGTGCATCCACGCGGCTCCAGCGGATGTGCTGTTCCTGCGGGATCAGGGCGTCGTTGCCATAGCGGTCTTTGGGGAAGATTGTGCCGGTGCCGCGATAGAAAACCGGGAAGATCACACGCTGTAGATCGCTGACCGGGTATTCACCGTTGATGCGAAGCTGGCCTTCGGGCATCCCGGATTCAGCCGCTGCATCGAAACTGATGCTGTAAGTGCCGTCCGCCGGAATGGTGACATCGAACTGAATGTTATCACCTGCCCGCAGCAGTACGCTCGATCCGGTGTACAGGCGTGAGGTCTCGTTCAGCGCCAGCGGCAGGCCAAAGGCGTCGGCGGGGATTTCGATCTCCGCTGAGGGATCACCCGCGGTCAATTGTGGCAGCGCGTCTGCGCTGGTCTGCTGCCGGACGAGTGTCAGGTTCGCTGTGTCCGTCCGGTTTGGGTCACCTGATGAGGGCAGGCAGAGATCCTCACCCCGCGCTGGCTGACTGGTGACCGTCAGGACCGAGGTGGTCAGCAGGATGACCGCCGCAAAGATGAAGAAAAAGCCTGTCAGCCTGAAAATTCGGGTTCGTTTTGAGTGCATCGCCACATCTCCGGTCGCGGTGAGCGATTCAACTCACGGGCGAAAGCACGATATGATGCTATTTTCTCAATAAAGGCATTTTTCAGAGTCAATAATATCGTGCTGTGATGCGGGGAACACCCAGAAGATCGGGTGTTCCCCTGTGTACAGGAAACCTGTCCCTGCATGGTTGGTGCCGCATTGTCTTACGCAGGGAGGCGTCACTGCTGCATCCGCTGCGCCTGCTCGCTGATTAACTACCTGCTTCTTCGGTGGCTTCTTCCGTCGCTTCCTCGCCGCTGGCTTCACCGGCGGCGGCATCCAGACGGGCGTTGGCGAATTCTTCCAACTGTGGCGCGTAGTCGGCATACTGGAAGACACCGGTGTGGATGTTATCGAACAGGAAGCCGAGGTTCACGTCCAGATTCTCACCGATGTCGATACCGGGTTTGCCTTCCCAGCGGGCATCGATGTAGCCGGGGACGATTTTCGCCAGCGATTCGACCAGACTGTTATCAAGGTTTTCCAGCGCCTGACGCAGACCGGGCTTCTCGCCGATGAACGACATGTACAGGTCAATCGACTCTGCATTGACTGAAACCGGCATACGGGTCGGTACAACGCCTGCGGCGGTGGCGAGTTCCGCTTCCCTGGCGTAACCTTCAGCCGAGAAGCTCATCCACTTGGCGAAGTCATAGGCCGCTTCCTGATCGGCAGCGGTGGCGGAGACGACGATGATGTCTGCGACCATCGCCTGATTGCCACCCGGAATACCGACGAAATCCCAGTTGAAGGTGGCATTCTGCACAAAGGCCGGGACTGCCCAGCCGCCTTCCCATACTGCGCCGGATTCCTGATTGACAAACAGTTCCCACGGACCCTGCGCGGCGAAATTCGCACGCTGTTCTTCCGTCAGGCCCTGCCAGGTGTGCGGCAGCATTTCGATAGAGGCATTCACAGCGGCTCTGAAGGCATCCGAATTATAGTTCATGTGGGTGCCATCGAAGCTGAACCATTGAAGATTGCTGTCCTGCGTGCTGGGATACCAGCCGAGGATGGGGAACACCTCATGCAGGCCGAGGACGCCCTGCTGCACATCGGTCAGGGCAGAGGCGGCAGCGAAGAAATCTTCCACTGATACACCGTACTGCGGCGTATCGAGGTTGGCGGCTTCGAACAGATCCTGATTGACAAAATAGCCCATAACGAACTGTGCGCTGGGCAGGCCGAGGACTGCGCCGTCATAGGTCACGGCGTCCTTCAGTGCCTGCGGGACATTCGCCCAGTCGGGATCATCCTGAACCATCGTGGTCAGGTCAGCGATCCAGTCGTTCTGGACATAATAGGGCGTGTTATTCGCCATGAAGACATCCGGCAGTTCGCCTCTGGCGGCCATCGTGGTCAGCTTCTCTTCCCAGCCACCGTCGCCGGTGGTATCGACCAGTTCGATGGTGACATTCGGATGCGCTTCGCTGTAGGCGGCGACCAGTTGACGCTGGACGTTGTTTTCGGCTTCAGTGCCGAGGTTCCAGGTCGCGTAGCGGATGGTGACGGAATCCTGTGCGGACACTGCAAATGAGGTGAGGCCGATGATCAGGGTGAGAATAAAGAGGAGACTAATCGGTTTTAAAGTTTTCATTGTTTTCATCTCTTTGTTTTGTAATAGCGCTCGTCGGTTGATGGTTAGATCGGTAAAACGACTCCACTTACCTTGATAGCCGCATTTAACAAATGGAATGATTGGTGGGTGGTGTCTTCCTTTCCGGGTATTAAACCCCTAGAACGATTCTGATGGTGTGTGTTTTGCTATCTGCGAAAACGGGCAGCAGATTGCCGTCGTGTGGTTGATCGTCAACCGTTACTGAGCTGATCCCGCTGTGGACGCCGTGCGGATTTTCCACCTCAATCTCGTACACGGCATTGCGAAACTGCCGCCGTACTCTGAACCCCGGCCACGCTGCCGGGATCGATGGCTCGACCAGCAGACCGTCTTCCTGTGGACGGATTCCCAGAATCCAGTGGGTCGCCATGCGGTGCAGCCACTGGGCGGAGCCGGTATACCATGTCCAGCCGCCGCGCCCATAATACTCGGACAGCGGCCCATCGATGTTACCGGGGGTGACGTATGGCTCGGCTTTGTAGGTGTCGATGTCCGCGCTGCGGTTGGGCGGGCAGATGCGTCTGTAGGCATCATATGCCAGTTCGGGCTGGCCCGCCAGTGTATACGCCCAGACGGACCACGTCGCGGCATGGGTATAGACGCCCCCGTTTTCACGCAGCCCCGGCGCATAGCGTGTGACATAGCCGATGTCCGGGCGGGGGCGGGTGAAAGCCGGATAATTGAGCAGCGTACCGTAGTCCTTCAGCAGATACTCTGTGACCGCTTCCATTGCGGTCTGTGCCGGTTCTTCATCCGCTGCGCCGCTGATAACCGCCCAGATGTTGGGCATCAGGAAGATCTGGCCTTCTTCGTTCTGATGCGAACCCAGCGGCAGGCCGTCGTCGGTTGTGGCCTGCAGATACCAGCGGCCATCCCATCCATGCTGATGCAGTGCGGTCTTCAGGCTTTGGCGGACGATCTCGCAGCGTTCGGCAAAGCGATCATCCCTGCGGCGCTGCGCCACCGGGATGAAATTACCGAGGATCATGTAAAGGAACTCCGCGACCCAGAAGCTCTCGCCCTTCATCAGCGTGCCGACGGCGCTCAGGCCGTCGTTCCAGTCATGGTCACCCATCAGCGGAATGCCACGCGGGGAAAAGCGCGAGAATGACCGTTCAATCGCCCGTTTGCAGTGTTCGTAAAGCGTTTCAGCCGGGCCGTTCAGATACGGGACTTCGACATCGAGGATGTCATAATCCGCCGTTTCCTTCAGATAGGCATCGAGGATGAAGGGCATCCACAACAGGTCATCGGAGCAGTTGGTGCGGGGGCCGCCGCCGCGAATCGAGAACCACCAGTGCAGTACATCACCTTCGATAAACTGCTGCTGTGCGTGCATCAGAAGCTGTTTGCGCGCGTGGTCCGGCTGGCTGGTGAGGAAAATCTGGCTGTCCTGAAGCTGATCGCGGAAGCCGTAACCGGCGGACACCTGATATAGCGCGGACTTGCCCCATAAGCGGCACGAAATCGCCTGATACTTCAGCCAGACATTGGTCATGAAGTTCAGCGCGTCGTCCGGTGTTTCCACTCGTTCAGTATCAATGAAGCCCGACCAGAAATCCTGCATTGTATCGAAGGCCCGCCTGGAGGCCTCCACCGAGGTGAAGCGCCGGATCAGATCATGGGCGTCTTCCTTATCCTGTTCGGCTGCGCCCAGCGTGAAAACCACCGTCTTAGCCTCTCCAGGCTGGAGGTTAACCGCCACCTGTAACGCGGCGATGGCATCGGTGAAGCGTCCGGTCCTGCGTGCCAGCTCCGGTTGAGTCATGGCGGCGGGGCGGTCATCGTTGTGATACAGCCCGATGAAGGTTTCCTTATCGCAGTCGAACGACTTGAGCGGTTCGCTGGAGGCAAAAAAAGCCGTATAGGGCCAATCGACATTGTTATGGCGGCCTTTGTCATCCGGGAAGCCCCACAGACATTTTGTGGCAAAGACGGCCTGTGCGTTTTCGTTAACGGAGGTTTCGATGAACAGCTTGTGGAACTCGCGGTGTTCATCTGGCGCGAAACCGAGCAGCCATTCGGTATAGGTGCTGATGTCGAGTTCGCGGGGTTCGTCGCTTTGATTGGTGAGCGTAAGCTGGAAGATCTCGACCGGGGCATCAGCGGCGACGAAGACGGTCAGGACGCTTTCGATGTCCTCGATCTGCTGGATAAAGCGTGAATAGCCGATGCCATGCACGACTTCATAGCGCTGGTAGGGGTGCATCACCGGTTTGTAGGCGGCGGACCAGTAGATGTTTCGCTTCAGGTCGCGGATGTAGAAGTATTTGCCCCAGTTGTCGCGGACGAGGTCCTGAAAAGAGCGGGTAATGCGGTTCTGTCCGGCGTTGCCGCGCCAGCTATAGCCGGAGCCGGTCTGGGAGATCATCATGCCGTAGTCGCCGTTGCTGATGACATTGCCCCAAGGGCGCGGTGTGTGCGGCGTGGTGATGACGTATTCCCGACCGTCTTCTGTAAAGTAACCGTAACGGTTCTCGAATTTTCGGCTCATTGTAACCCTAAAAAACTTAATAACTTTACTTTTTTTTCAGTTTGGGATAGACTGCCATCAATCAGGTGAAACGTTTCACTTTTGCAGAATTTACCATACTTATTTTTAGCTGTCAACAAATCGCGCCTCATGCTGATGGGCGTGATGACCAGCGTGATGATGATAGGGTAAGCAGCTCATGACGACGATTCGCGATGTCGCCAAACGCGCCGGGGTTAGTGTCACGACTGCTTCTTATGCCCTCAACGATACCGGCACGGTTGGAGAAGCCACCCGTAAACGGGTGCTGGCCGCTGCCGAAGAACTCAACTACCACCCCAATGCCTTTGCCCGCAACCTGAAACAGCGCAAAACCCAGACGATTGGGGTGTTTATTTCGCGCTTCAGCGGTGCATTCTATGAAGAAATTCTGGACGGTATTCACAGCGTCATCCTCGATACCGATTACGAACTGCTGGTCTGCCCGGAAAGCCGCTCCACACGGCGGATGCTGCTGCATCGTCAGGTGGATGGCGCGATCGTGTTCGACTCCAAGATCCCCAACGACCCGCTGCTGAAACTGGCGTCCAGTCATTTCCCGATTGTGGTGCTGGATCGTCCGCTTCAGAACGAGTTCATCCTGCCACTGCTGCTGGATAATCCGCAGGGCGTGCGCGAAGCCTTTCAGCATTTGTATCAGCAGGGCTTTCGCAAAATGGCATTTGTGGCCGGCGCGATGGACTCCTTCGATAACAGCGAGCGCATGACGACGTTCCTGTCTGAAGCGGAACAGCATCACCTGCATGTACCTGTTTATCAGGGTAACTTTACCGAGATCTCCGGCTATGAGGCCGTCTACATGATCCTTGAATCCGGTGCGCTGCCGGATGCGGTGTTTTGCAGCAACGATCAGATGGCGATCGGGTTTCTGCGTGGGATGCATCAGCACGGGCTTCAGGCCCCGGACGACATCGCCGTTGTCGGCTTTGATGACATCCCGCTGGCGCGTTATATGCAGCCCACTATCTCGACCATTGGCACCTCACGCTTCGAATGGGGTGTGACGGCGGTCCGTCAGTTGATCGACTTCCTCGAAAACGAGACTCCGTTTCAGCCGCATCGCATTCGCACACATTTTCTTCCGCGCCAGTCCTCGACACTGAACAGGCACTCCGAGTTTTCTACTTAAGAGAAACGACAAAATATGGATACAAATTCCCTGCTTTTACGCGAACTGCAAGGCTCGGTCGAATTCTTTCTGGATTACACCAACCTCAATCCCAACAGCCGAGGTTATGGCCTGACCGTGGATGCGACCAAAAAGCCGGCGCTGGCCTCGATTGCCGCCACCGGCTTTGCGCTTTCGGCATGGGTGATTGCCAGCCAACGCGGCTACCTGTCACCAGCGCGTGCCGCCGAGATCACACGCGGGACACTGCATACGCTGCTGCACCATGTCGATCATCACCGGGGATTCTTCGCGCATTTCCTCAGCATGGACGATGCCCGGCGCTGGGGAAAGTGCGAATACTCCACGATTGATACCGCGCTGTGCCTGAACGGAGTTATCACGGCAGCGGCCTATTTTCAGGAGGATGCGATCCGCGACATGGCCGACGAGATCCTGCGGCGGGTGGACTGGAACTTCATCACCTTCGAGAAGGACGGTCTGGCCCGCTTTTACATGTCCTATAACCCGGACCGGGAAGGGGATTATGTCACCGGAGAGCCGGGGTTCATCAGCCAGTGGGATATGGCCGCCGAACAGAAGATGATGTATCTGCAGGCCGCCAATCATCTTGACCCGGTGCTGGCCCGCCGCCTGTATGACGGCTTCCGGCGTGATAAGGGGACATTCGACGGTCAGGAGATTATTATCAACCCGGGCGGTACACTGTTTGCCTATCAGTTCAGCGAAGCGTGGCTGGATACGGCGAAGTATCTGGATGCGGACGGCGTGGACTGGTTCGAGAATACCCGTCGGGCGACGCTGGCGAACCGTCAGTTCTGCATCGACCACGCTGACGAGTTCAGGACCTATCATGCCAACAGTTGGGGTGTCAGTGCCGGTGATGCGCCATGGGGCTATGATGTCTCCGGTGCGACACCCGCCCTTGAACAGCCGAAACCCAACGGAACGGTCTCGATCTATGGGGCGGTGTCGTCGCTGCCCTTCGTCCCGGAAGAGGCGCTGGCGATGATTAAGTATCTGCACCACGAGCATCCGCAGATATGGGGAAAGTATGGGTTTTTTGACTCGTACAATCTGGCAGTTGATCCGCCCTGGTACAGCAGCGCCCTCTACGGCATCGACAAGGGCTGCTCGATGATCATGGTCGAGAACTACCTCAGCGGCCTGATCTGGGACACCTATACCAACAGTCCCTATATCCAGAATGCCCTGAATATTCTGGGCTTCCAGAAACGGCCTTAACCATGCAGATGCAGACAGAAAACACCTTTGAACTAAGAGATGGTCAGTTCTGGCTGAATGACGAACCGATATTCATCCATGCCGGGGAGTTTCATTACTTTCGCACGCCGGTGGATCAGTGGCCGCACCGCCTGAACCTGCTGAAACAGGCTGGATTTAATACCGTCGCGGCCTATATCCCGTGGCTGTGGCATCAGCCGCAGTCCGATGTGACCGATCTTGACGGCCATACCCATCCCATGCGCGATCTGGCCGGCTTTCTCGATCTGGCGGCGGAGATGGATCTGTATGTTATCGCCCGACCCGGCCCATACATCATGGCGGAGACGATCAACGAGGGTATTCCGCCGTGGGTGTTCAGCCAATACCCGCAGGCCGCATTCGTCGCGCAGGATGGTCAGGCGCAGAATATCGCAAGCTATCTGCATCCTGATTTCATCCGATGCGTCGAGGGATGGTATCAGGCGGTGTTTGC
>JAEZAF010000258.1 GCA_023430545.1 Chloroflexota bacterium | reverse complement strand
CGATTTCGCGCTTCATCGCAGATCGGTTTCCGATTTCAAACGGCTTTTTCATCCTTTTCTTACCTGTTGTGCATACACTTCAGCCGTCCTGTAAATGGAACCATGGCTGAACCGCTGATCTGCGGGTTTCTCTCGACCAATCAACGATGCACATATCCAAACCGATAACCCAGAAAGACAGGTTTTATGGCCACAAAAGAACAGACCCCGGAAGCGATTCCCACCCACGATGCAGCGCTTGAACCCCTTGCACCGGTTAAAAAACTGCATGTGATTATGAACCCGGTGTCCGGCCAGAATCCGGTCGTGCCGGAAAAAATTCAGGAGATGCTGGAACTCACCGGGCTGGAATACAAGCTGTACATCACACGCGGCAATGGCGATGCCGAACGCTTTGCAAAGGAAGCAGCGGACGCAGGCGCGGATGTTGTCGCGGCCTATGGCGGCGATGGCACGGTGATGTCGGTCGGCTCCGCGCTGATGGGCACCGGAATCCCACTGGCGATTCTGCCTGCCGGGACTGCCAACGTCATGTCGGTTGAGCTGAACGTGCCGCAGGATCTGGAAGGGGCGCTGCTGCTGGCACGCGGAGAGAACGCCGCCATGCGCACCATCGATATTGGCAGGCTGAACGGCGACTATAACTTCCTGCTGCGCGTGGGTGTCGGCCTCGAAGCGGAGACGACCATCAACACCCCGCGAGAGGAGAAAAAGAAACTCGGACGTCTGGCCTACTTCAAATCGGCGATTTCGGCTTTCTGGAATGCCCGCCGTGTGCGCTATCGCATTGCCATCGACGGTGAGACGCACTATGTCACCGGTGTGACGTGCGTCATCTGTAACTCGGCCAATATCGGCGTCGGTAACTTCGCCTTCGCGCCGGAGATCAGCGTCAGTGATGGCTATCTGGATGTCGTGGTGCTGCCGGGGCGCGATCCCGGATCACTGGGATCGCTGGTGCGCAGTGTCATCCGCAGCGCCCAGCCGGACGCCAAAGAAGATGAGGCCATCCCGCACTGGAAAGGCAAAGAGGTGAGCATCCGCGCCAGCCGTGTGCAGGGCATCGGACTCGACGGCGAAAAGCTGGAGATCGGCTATCCACTGGAAGCCACCGTCGTACCACATGCCATCAAGGTCGTCGTCCCCATCCCACCGGATACGCAGGGACAGGTCCAGCCACCAATCGAACCTGAATAGGGCACACACCGGTTAACCTGTGGATAGATGGAGGGGCGCAATAATGATCTTTCACAGATTAAGACGGAGATCATTTTTCGGAGCGATCCCGCTGTAGGGGCGACCCGATTTTCTCCGTATTGAATTGTGAAACTACATCATTGCGCCCACCTGATACAGACACGAAAAACACAATCTGATAAAAGGGATTTCAATGCTTGGAGCGGTTCGCGGATTTTTCGTCGAGGTTAAGCGGCTGATCGGTACCCTGCGATCACAGGGGCCGCGTCTGACCCTGCTGGCGGGGCAGGATAAACTGGTGCGGATGCTGCGCCGCACGCCGCTGCGCCGCTTTACTCAGCTCAGCCCTAAAATCATTCTCGGCGGACAGCCCTCCAGCAATGTGATTGAGGCGCTCATCACACATCGCGGTGTCACCGGCTTCGTCAACATGCGCAGCGAATACGATTACGCGCAGAAGGTCGTGCTGCCTGGTGTCCGCTATCTGCATCTGCCGACCGAGGACAACACCGCGCCGTCCATTGAAAACCTGACACGCGGCGTCGAGTTCATCCGCGAACAGGTTGAGCAGGGTGGCTCCGTCTACATCCACTGCTGGGAAGGGCTGGGGCGCGGCCCGACAATGGCCGCTGCCTATTTCGTCAGCACCGGCATGACGCCGCAGCAGGCATGGGCCGAGATCCGCAAGGTTCGCACCTTCATCCGTCCAACAAAACCTCAGCTTGAGCAGTTGGAATCCTTCGCGTCGATCTACCATGCGCCGCCGGTCCCCGCTGCCGAACGCCCGGTCATCACCGAGGACAAGCAGGCGCCGCCGCCGGATACGCGCACCGTCCCCGCGCCAAAAGAAGATCTCAAAAACGGTCACGGGACCGCGTAGGGACCAGATCCTTCTGGGGCATTCGTACCAGGTTAGAGACCATGCGGAAAGCGTTACGCTAATATGGGCAAGCTGGACATCGTTCCCGCAACGGTCCCGACACAATAGGCAGTGTGTAGGGACAATGCCTGCGTTGTCCGGGGGCTGTAAGGTTCCATGAAAATCCTACCCTTGTAAGCAGGGATGGAGGGCTTCTCCGCACATAAATCGGTCCACTTCGTTTGAAAATTCGAACCGCAGAGAACGAACATCTGTGCTACAATGTGAGTTTCATGTACCTTAACATCACAGAGGTGTAGATACCACCTTGCAGCACAATTGCGCCGCAAATACGCTGCCAACTCGCACTTTGAGGGAAGATTTGTTGCTGCCGCATAAAATTTTTGTGCGGCAGCAGCAGCAGCAGCAACAAGCTGCTACAAGCAGCAACAAGCTGCTACAAACGCCCCTTTGCGGCGCAATTGCGCCACAAAATCCGTCACCGCCGCCGATTTTGAGGGGAAAAATGGTTGTGGCGGCGTAAAATTTTCGCGCCGCCGTCACCGCCACAGGCCGTCCTTATATCGAAACCGCCCTGCGATCTCCAGACCCGCTCGTCATCAGACCGACCGCCGCCGCCACCGCCGTCAGCAGACTGATCACCATCGGATCATAGTGCGAACCATTATTCGGGAACGTTGACCACGCGACATTATCGACCCCGTGCAGCAGAATCGCAGCCGCCGTGCTGCTTCCGCTGGAGGCATACAGCCAGACGATCAGCACCCGCATCGCCAGTGTCTTGAACATCTGCCACAGCACCCAGTCAGCAGGGCTGCCGGTCTGGATAAAGCCAATCGTATGCCACGCCGCCCACATCAGGCCGAGCACCAGCCCTGTCCGCACCAGTCCCCAGCGACTCAGCAGGGGATCAGTCGCATACGCTGTCCAGCCGAGTTCTTCACCCGCGCCGCTGAACAGGTACAGAACCAGGTACACCGGCACCGCCGCCAGCGTGATCTCAATCTGATCCGGCAGCGGACGCCCAACTGCTCGCATCACGACATACGACGCGCTGTAAATCAGCACGGGCAGTACCAATGCCACCACCAGCCAGCGCTTGTCCTTCACCCGCTGGAAATCCACCGCCCGCGCCAGCAGTCTTCGGACGCCCGTCATGCCGCTGTTACGAAAGCTCAGGATGGCGGCTGCTATCACCGGCAGAAATGCGGTCAGCGCACTGACGGGCAGATTCACGGGCAGGGGCAGCTTCTGGTGACCGATGATCCAGAAAGGTACCGCCAGCAGTGTGACCACGGCGAAGAAAATAATGATCGAGCGTTCGGGGCTGTCGGTCGTTTCAGGCGTACGATTATCACTCATCGCTTCACCTCAGGGATATTTCACGGGTTCCAGGGTCAGTGCGTTTCCGGTTTCACCTTCAGACGCTGTGACCATCATCACATCGCCGCTGCGGTCATCCACTGCCCTCAGCGATACATCCCAGATCACCGGCATCGAGACCGGTGGCAGGGGCAGCACGATGTTATCGCGCACCAGGTCGCCATTCTGCCAGCAGGGTGTCAGGTATCCACCGACCTGCGGAGACCAGTAGAAAGGCTCCGAGATGATTTCGCCGTCCTGTTCGTTGCTCGCCCGTGCGACCAGCTCGAACTGATACGGACGCTCCGTCGGGGCGATGCCTTCCCACTCGATCTCATACGTGATGGCCTGTGCGGACGGGTCGCCGATGTAGCGGTAGCGTCCCAGCCGGAACGCGCCGGCATACTGTGGGCTGTTGAAGGTCGCGCCGGATGCGATAAACGGCGGCACATCGCCAAAGGTTGCGATATCCGTGCGTGGGCCGGTCGGCTGTGGATTCAGGTCCAGCGGGATGACCGCCAGCACTGCCGCCATCACGCCGATGCATACCGCCTGCGCCATGAATAAAGGCAGCGAATGCGCCGCATCCCGCGCTTCTGTCTCGTGACTGGGCGAAAGGGGGGAGGCGCTGCCCACTAGTCCGGCCAGCAGTAGAAACGGTGCGTAAAACGACAGGATGCGTCCGTTTTCGCCCTGTACGATGCCCACCAGATCGACCGCCAGAAAGGTGATCGCCATTGCCAGTGTCAGTACACCAACCGGGGAAACCGCACGCCGGACAGCGCCCCTCACCGCACGCCACATACCGACCACCGCCAGCACCATCACGGGGAAGCCGACGAACAGCGCCACATCATACGGATGCAGGATCAACCACACCAGTTCCGCACCGGGTTTGCGCTGCACCAGTTCGTCATGGCTGGAGAAGGTCACGGCCAGAATATCCAGCGGAGAGACACCCGTTGCCAGCAGAAAGATCACCCAAACGCTCAGCAGACCGAGTCCGAACGCCAGCCCAATCGCCACCAGCCAGCCGAAACCCCGCGCGGGTGTCTGATGTCGGGCAATCCAGAACCAGTATCCGAGCGCGAACAGCCCGAACAGCATCAGCACCGGCAG
>JAEZAF010000191.1 GCA_023430545.1 Chloroflexota bacterium | reverse complement strand
TCATCATCCAACTGCGAGATGCGGAGTTCGGCCTGATCGAGCAGTGTCTGACAGTGGGCGGAGAGTTTGCGTCCGCGTTCGAACAGCGTGACCGATTCTTCCAGTGAGAGGTCGCCGGACTCCAACTGCGCGACGATCGTCTCCAGTGCTTCAAACGCGCCTTCGAACGTCAGGCTGGCAAAATCTTCGGTATTCGGGTCAGAGAAGTCGCGGCTGGTCTTGCTGGTCATGGGAAGTTTCATCCTTCGTTGAGTCAGGTTGTGAATTGGATTTCGAACCATCAGAAAGCCCGGCGGAGATCGTGTCGATCTGGCCGTCGGCAAGCTGAAGGTGCAGGCGTGTGCCGGATGGCGCGTGCTGGACGGTCCGCAGCGGTGTGCCATCATCCAGCGTGACACGGGCGTATCCGCGTGCGAGCAGGGTGCGCGGGTCAGCCGCACGCAGGACAGACGTACGGGCGTTGAGGCGTTCGCGCAGCAACGTGCGGTAGGATTGATGGTTGCGCGTCATGCGCTGGTCAAAAGTGTCGATGCGCTGGCGCATATTGCGGATATAGATCTCCGGCGAACTGTAACGCATGGCACGTTCGACGATTTGCAGGTTGTCGCGGCGTGTGGCGATCTGATCGCGCATGATCATGTCGAGTGTCTGGCGGTAATCCCCCACACGGTCGCGCAGATCTTCCACCGCACAGTACTGGGTAATGACCTCAGCGGCGGCGGACGGGGTCGGGGCGCGGTGGTCGGAGACGAAATCGACAATCGTGAAATCGACCTCATGGCCGACACCGGTCACAACCGGAATGCGGCTCTCCACGACGGCGCGGGCCAGCGCTTCATCATTGAAGCACCACAGATCTTCCAGACTGCCCCCGCCGCGAATCAGCAGGATGACATCGACATCCCCGTAATCGTTGAGGCGTCGCAGCGCGTTGACGATCTGCGGCGCAGCGTCTGCCCCCTGAACCGGCGTCGGGCTGAGGATGATCTGTCCAATCGGAAAGCGGCGGCGCAGCACGTTCTGGACATCGTGAAACGCAGCCGCGTCGGGTGAGGTCACGATACCGATGCGCAGCGGATAGACAGGCAGTTCGCGCTTGCGTTCCT
Source organism: Chloroflexota bacterium (assembly GCA_023430545.1). Classification (GTDB taxonomy): domain Bacteria; phylum Chloroflexota; class Anaerolineae; order Aggregatilineales; family Phototrophicaceae; genus JAEZAF01. The sequence goes on along the minus strand of JAEZAF010000191.1, from coordinate 14,861 downwards.
CATCGAACAGCCCCTCAGACTGGAGCCGTGCTTTCAGCTCTTCAAAGCGCATATAGAGATCGCCCATCCCGACCGGGCGGATGCGCTCGGCCTGAAGCTGATACTCACCACGCTGCGGATAGAGCGTCATGCGGCCATAGACTTCGAGCGCGTCGCCGTTGTTCGGGGTGATCGACTGGCGGCTGGCGGCGCTGCGCCACATCACACAGCGGAGCTGAGCAGTCGCGTCCTTCAGGGTGAAATACCAGTGACCGGACCGGGCCGGTGTCATATTGGAGACTTCCCCTGTCACCCAGACACCCTGAAGCACGAAGTCACCTTCGATCAGGCCGCGCATGTACTCGGTCAATTCGCTGACGGTCTTCGCTTTAGGTGGGGTGTTAAGCAGGCTTTCAAACATGGATGATTCCTGACTTGTTTGTTATCCGTTGTTGACGATCAGTTATCCGCGTAGCCCTGATTCCATGTGCGCTGCGGATCATGATTGCGCAGGTCGATGCCGTAATCGGCGGCGGCTTTGAGCGCCATCAGCACGGAGATCCAGCCCGCGTGTACATCTTTCAGCCACGGCTCCGGGACATTCTCATCGCGCAGTACGAGATCGGTGCCGCTCTTGCCATCGGGTTCGAGCCGGAAGGTGGTAATCGATCCCCCGTAGTACATCACACGGAAGAGACGAGGTGGCTCGGAGGCGAGGATCTGGCCGCGCCATTCCTCTCCACCGGGGAAGCGAAACAGGATGTGGCCGTGTTCTTCCGGGGCAGATTCTGCCCAGAAGCTCTCACGCCCGGCCTGTGTCGCCAGCATCTCGAAGACTTTCGCCGGGCTGGATTGCAGATGAATCCGCCATGTGACCGTGTTATTATTCTGTGAGGACACGTGCATGATCTCCGTACCAGCGGTCAGCGACCGCAAATCGGGCAAGGGTGTCTGATACACTTGATGACAACGATTATACAGCGAAGCTGTTTTTCGAACAGATAGGCTAATTCTGAAGTTGGGCGAGATGTTCAATGCTCACCCGACGCCTGGAGCTTACGAACCTCACGTCCTCGCCTCTCTTCATCTCGTCTGCAAATTGAGATGAAGAGATACGATGAGGGCATTATCACCTGACAGGGACACCACATGGATATCATCACCAGTCTGCAAAATACGCGTGTGAAGCTGGTCAACGGATTACAGACGCGGCCCCGCACCCGTCGCAAGGAACGCAAAATCGTACTGGAAGGAACGCGTCTGCTGCGGGATGCTGTCGAGCGCGGGCATAAGCCGGAGTTCATCTTCTACGAGCCGCAGACCGTCGATCATTATCTGCTGGCCGAATTGCAGGAACGGGAATTCGAATTACTGCCGGTTACAACTGAAGTGCTGGAATTCATGAGCGATACCCAGCAGCCACAGGGGATTATCGGCGTGTTTCAGATGCCAATGCCCCGGATGATCGAACGGGCAACGCGGGTGATGCTGCTGGACAATGTGCGCGATCCGGGAAATGTGGGCGGCGCACTGCGGACGGCGGCGGCGGCAGGTGTTCAGGTAGCGGTGCTCTCTCCCGGATGCGCGGACCCTTACAATCCTAAAGCGCTGCGCAGCGGTATGGGGGCGCATTTCCGCATCCCAGTCGTTGAGGCCTCATGGGAGCAGATCGCGGAATACTGCAAGCGGCTTCAGGTGTATCTGGCGGCGGCGGATGGCCCCCTGACTCACGATGCTGTCGACTGGACAAAACCGTGGGCACTGGTGATCGGCAGTGAGGCCCACGGTGTCAGCGAGGATGCGGCGGCACTGGAAGGTTCGCAGCGTGTCCGCATCCCGATGGCGGCAGCGACAGAATCCCTGAACGCGATGGTGGCGGCGGGTGTGATTCTGTTTGAAGCCCAGCGGCAGGAGCGCGTCCTATCAGACGGCTGATCGTGCTGTTGATGATGCTGTCAGCGGTGTTGTGGGTCTGTTTCGCGCCGCTGATGATCGGCGTGCTGCTGGCGGCACAATCGTCAGCAGAGCCGCCGCTGATCGCTGCTGATCTGCGCCAGTTTGAAGATTGCCAGTTCCCGTGCTGGAACGGTATTCAGCCGGACGAAATGCCGATTGTGCGTGCCAACCGCATCCTGACCGAAGCCGGTTATCTGCTGGACACGCCTGCCGACAGTGATGGTGCATTTTACTACTATCGCCCGCCATCACCGGACCGCTGTGCCGTGCAGCTTGATGTACGGGAAACGATTGTCCGGCGGATTCAACTGGAAGACTGCCCACGGACGCGGCTGGGGGATGTGATCCGCGTGCTGGGGAATCCGGCGGGTGTACTGGCAGAGCGCAGCGGCGTAGCCTTTGGCGACAGTTCGTTGATAGTGTTCATGCCGCCGGTGCTGTGTGAACAGGTCTACAAGCCGGATGCGTTTATCCTCTCGATTGACCTGCGCAATGCCATAATGCTCAGTGATTATCTTCAGCCGTGGCGCGGCTTTTACGATGGACGCTACTATCAGCCGCATCCACAGGCCAGCGTCCAGTGCCGCTAAATCCGGTGATTGACGCACACGAATTCATCAGATGGGAACAGACAGGCGATGAGTGATAGCGGTAATGTCTCCATTTCGCTTCCAAAGGCACTGTATGATCAGGCCGAAGTGCTGGCACAGGCGCTTGATACGTCTGCTGATGCGATCATCCGGCAGGCGGTGACACAGTATCTCCTTGCACAATCTGAACGCGAAGACGAACCAGACCGCGTGATTCGTCAGGGTGATGTGTACTGGCTCCAGCTCACAGATTCCGCCACATGGAAGCCGGGGATGCCGCCGCAGGGTGTCGCGCATCCGCATGTGGTGGTGCAGGATGACCTTTTTAACCGCAGCCGGATCAGCACGGTGATCGTCTGTGCGCTGACCTCGAACCTGAACCGCGTCAATATGCCGGGAAATATCCTGCTGGACGAAGGCGAAGCCCAACTGCCGCGCCGAAGCGTGATCGAGGTGTCGAAGGTCTCAACAGTGGAGAAAACACAGCTCGGCGAGTTTATCGGCTCGCTCACCGAGCAGCGCATCCAGCAGATATTAGCCGGAATGCGCTTCGTGCAGGCCTCGTTCACATCCGGTCAGGCGTGAACTGTTTTCAGATGTCATGTGGATTGTGGCGGCGGCGGCGCGAAAATTTACGCCGCTACAAGCATTTTCCCCTCAAAATGGGCGACGATATCAGAATTGTGGCGTAAATGCGCCGCAAGATGTAGCAAATGCGCCACAATTGGCGCCGCAAGATGCTTTTTGCAGCAGTTTGTTGCTGCTGCTGCCGCACAAAAAAAATGTGCTGCAACAACGGGTTTTCCCCTCAACGTTGAAAATTTGCTGCTGCAAAACCCCTCATTGCAGCAATATAGTGCAGCAACATGGTGGGGTGTGGACGCCCCATGCGTACCAAGTTAAGCCGTGAAAGCCACCGTTCTCTAAGCCGTATGATAGACCCCCACCTAAATCCTCCCCCGTTGACAGGGGAGGACTTTTACATCATCCACGCCCTGCTTTTCTCCCTTTCCTCCATTCCGCATCCGACGAGAAGAACATTCGTCGGATGCTTAGAGGGAAAGGCCCGGGGATAGGGGCCTTTTCCGCCTTTCAACCTCTTAACTTGGTGCATATGGTGGTGGGGTGTGAACGCCCTACAAGGTATGTGGCGCAACCTCTCCCCTGCCCCTCTCCGAGGCGGAGCGGGGTTCCTATGATTGATTAATTGTAGCACGAATGTTCGAGCTATGCGGTTCGAATTTTCAAACGAAGTGGACCAAAAAGCTACGCAGGGCCGGAAGAATACGGCCCCTACTTCATCTGGAACCTCTATCGTTCTTCGATCTTCTGCCACCTCTCCAGAGGCTATCTGAAAATTGGTCAATGGGTGCGGACAGGGCCGGCACCGGCTAGGCGTCGCTGCCCTCATCATCGGTAGGTGGCGTATAGCGTGTCTTTTCGTCTTCCGGCACGGCGAAGATCATGCGGCCTGTCTCGCGATTGATCAGGCGGGTGACGACCACGTTGATATGACGATCCATGTAGGCCTTGCCGTTTTCGATCACGACCATCGTACCGTCCTTCAGATAACCAACACCCTGACCCGCGTCACGACCTTCCTGAATGACATGGATGGTAAACGTCTCACCGGGGATATAAAGTGAGCGCACCGCATTCGCCAGCATGTGGATATTCAATACCGAGACACCCTGTGCATTGGCGACCTTGTTGAGGTTGTAATCATTGGTGACGATGTCGGCATTGAGTTTCTGTGCCAGCGCGATCAGCTTGTTATCGACTGCCGGGATCTCTTCGATGTCGTCTTCGATCATGCGGACCATCGTGACTTCGTTGCGCTGAAGTTCATTGAGCTTGTTCAGGCCATGACGCCCGCGATTACGCCGGATCATATCCGACGAGTCCGAGACCTGATGCAGTTCGGCCAGCACGAAACGCGGTACCAGCAGCGTCCCACCGAGGAAGCCAGTCTTGGCGATGTCCACAATGCGGCCATCGATCAGCACACTGGTATCAATCAGAAGCTGACGCTCGCCTTGCGAACTGCCAGAGCGGTTACGGGCTTCCCGACTGACCAGAATCGCCCATAATTCCCGCGAGCGGACGGCGAATGTTGTCGCGCCCAGATAGACTGCCGCTGATGACAGGAGTAAGGGCAGCAGGTTGCCAAGCGGCGCTCCAAGCAGTGAAAGTGGATAGGCCAGCAGCAGCGAAATGATGAGGCCAAGAATCGCCCCCAGTGCCGCCATCAGCAGCATTTCGACCGGCATACCGTTGATGGCACGGCGTAAGATGCTGAAGGGGCGAACCGTCAGCCACGGGGTGAGAACGAGACCGATTAATGCGCCTGAAAGTGCGAACAGGGTGGCCGAGACTTCACGCGGATAACCGATGAACTCCGTTGCATCCATCCCGAGGCGCGCACCTAACAGGGCAAAAACGATCATGCCCACAATGCGCGAGATAAAATCGAACGACATAAGACTGTAGATCTCCTGAAAAGGATGTGCTGCCAATCATCGCCTGAGTATCAGGCAGGATTGTTCACAGATAATCAAGGGGGTGAACATATCCCGTAAGGTCAGCACGACTGCGATAAGGACGAGATAGTGATTAAATGCATCGTCATACATGCAATACGCAGCGCCAACTGGCTTGTTTCGCATCTATGAGATTACATGGGATGGAAGCCACCACATAAAGCCGCGTGTGCTTCATCGTAAGTAGATTATACGTCCGTTCATGAGTGCATCCAAGCATTGCTCTAGGAGATCGTGTTAAAGTAGGGCTGTCGGTGGTTGCAATCATTCAGGCACGGCTTGAGCGTGTGGCAGCGATTGATCGAGGCTGGTGATGAACGGATGCTGCGGCTAAAATGCGCACTCCGATAGGAAAGGAATGATCATTGACTTCGGGAACTGCCTTTATTTCGCCTGCGGTGCGACGCTGGCTGCTGCTGATCGTACTGGTTGCGCTGGTGCTGCTGATCGATCAGCTCAGCAAGACATGGATCGTGGAGAATATCCCGCCAGGTGATATGCGCCAGCCTGTCCCGGCGCTGGCCGACTATTTTCAGATTACCCACAGCGCGAATATGGGGGCGGCATTCGGATTGTTTCCACAGGCTGGTGACCTGATCCGCGTCATTGCACTCGTGGTAACCGCCGGACTGGTGTTTTTCTATCCACGCCTGCCCGCCGATGCCATCCTGTCGCGGATCGCCATCGGCCTGATTGTCGGCGGGGCGCTCGGCAACGTCATCGACCGTGTGCGCTATGGTCACGTTGTCGATTTCATCAATTACCGCATTCCCGGTGTGATTTCCAATGTCTCCAATCTCGCGGATCATGCGATTCTGCTGGGAGTGATGATTATTCTGTTAGAAGGGCTGGTCTTTAACCGTCCCCAGGAAACAGGCACAGCCACGGCGGAATCACCCCAGCAATCGGGGGATGAAAGCAGCGAGCAGGAGCCTGAAACACTTGTATAATAAAGCTTGCCGCTGAGCGATCTTTCGGCGGCACTGATATCAGCAGATGATGCCGGATGCTGGACGGCGTTCATCACGGCGGCTGTCGCCTGATGTGAAATGCTGTATCCAGGTGCGTAGCAAAAGGAGCAAAGACCATGGCTGGTAAATTCGGGATTCGTTTCGTGAGTGTGGTATTCAGTGTGGTCCTGATGCTGGTGATCACAGGATGTTCGCTGGATGGGGTCGGCGGTGGCGGCACCGGGCAGACTTCTAATGACCCGGCGGCGGTGCAGCAGTATTTCCCGACCATTACAGGTTACAGCGCAAGCCCGGTCAGCGATATTGTCGCGGCGATTACGTCGGTCACTGGTGGTGTTTCGCTGGCGACCGGTAATCTGTTGGGGACCGTCGCGATGAACCGGCTTCAGTCGATGGCGGACTGTTACCGCGAAGTTGGTGCGGTGGATGCACGTATCTATACACAGCTCAATATCTCGCAGCCAGTGATCGGTGCGCTGGCGATTGTTAATCAGGATCGCATGACCGAAAATCTGCTGAACTGCGCGATCGGCGGCAGCGCACAGACCCGCACGACCGAACCGCAGCCGTGCGTCGGCTCCGGGACGTTTACCGCGAACAATGACACCTATCACTATATCTACGCCGCCTCGGATCAGGTGCTGTGTACGAGCTTCAGCACACACTTCGCGCAGTATGGCGGCAGTGGCCGACGGTAGCGAGCGCAGAGAGCGCAGGCCGCTGGTAAGGCATTCGATGCCGAAGCATCAGAAAACAGTTTGAGCGATCACTCAGGGCGGCACTGTATCAGAAATGATGCTGCTGCCCTGATATTCCCAGGATGCTGATAAGTTTGTCATAACAGACCCTGCTGGTCGGTGAGCGAAGTGCGCTCACACCGGTACAGGGGTTGAACGGTGCTGTGTGGTCTCACCACAGGATGTAATGATTTATGCTGCGGACACTGAAAACCATTCTTGATGACATCTTCGCCTTCAGAAATATTGAGACGTATGTCACCGTTTTCGTCGCGCTGGTCGTGATTGTGCTGTCACTCATACAGGATGCTGTGCCGCTGAATATCCAGATGGCGGTGCTGCTGGCGGCGGTCGCTCTGCTGGTGCTGAAATCCGTCACACAGGAACGGCGCACCATCGACCTGGATGATGTGCTGCATGATCGCAAGGACTTCCGACCGCTGCGTGAGTTTATCCACGGTGGACACACACTGTGGGTCTATGGGCCTTCGGCTGTCAATGTGATCCGCTCGGCAGACGCAATCAAAAGCGAGATTCTGGACCGGGGCGGGACGATGCGCGTGCTGATGCAGAATCCCAAAGAGACAGCATCGGTCGCTATTCTTCAGCAGCAGCTCGATAAGATTCACGATCTGCTGGGCGATATTCAGCAGGTGCAGGATACCCTCGGACGGGTGACAGAGGTTTCGAAGAATGGCCGTATCGAGTACCGTCTGCTGCCCTACAGCCCCGGCTTCAGTATGATCGTCGTCGATCCTGAAGGGCGCGATGGACGACTGATTGTAGAATTTTATGGCTACAGCAATCAGCAGATTCAGGAACGCATGCATATTGAGATCCGCCGCGACAGCTCTCAACACTGGTTTGAGTACTGGAAAAACCAGTACGAGGTGATGTGGGACAACGCCAGCGCACCGGATCCCACGGCGACGGCGGATGCGGCAGGCCGCTAACTGCTGAGGGTCAGCCGACCACCAGCGACTCCTCATTGATACAGACAATAGAAAGACGGACCGCACCGGATGCATCGAATCGGGCGGATTTCAACGTTTTAACGACAGCGTATCATCCATCACCTATAACGTGCCCATCACGGGCCTATACAGCAACTGAAGGACTGGTTATGACGACAGGACAGCAGCGTATCGGCATCCTCACGGCTGGGGGCGATGCACCCGGACTCAACGCGGTCATCCGCGCTGTGGTGCTGACCGCGAAGCGTTATGGCTGGGATGTAGTCGGCATTCGCGAAGGCTTCGACGGTCTGTTAGCACGTCAGCCGGTGATCGAACTCGACCCTACTCGCGTGCATAATCTGCTGGCGCAGGGTGGGACGATTCTGGGTGCAGCGAATCGCGGCAACCCGTTTTCGCGACGGGTGGAGCAGCCTGATGGCACTGTTCAGTATGAAGACGTCTCCCATGAAGCGCTGGAACGCTTGCAGGAACTGGATCTGCATGGACTGATCGTGGCCGGGGGCGATGGCACGATTGCGATTGCCAACAAGCTGGTCGAGATGGGGGCGCACATCGTCGGCGTGCCCAAGACGATTGATAACGATCTGGCCGGCACGGATGTTACCTTCGGATTCGATACTGCCCTGAATACCGCGACCGAAGCGCTGGCGCGGCTGCGGACTACAGCGGAAAGCCATCATCGCGTGATGGTGCTGGAAGTGATGGGACGCAACGCAGGCTGGATCGCACTTCAGACCGGTATCGCTGGCGGCGCAGATGCCGTGCTGATCCCTGAGATCCCGTATGACATCGACGTGGTGTGCGACAAGATCCGGGCGCTGCGGAATGAAGGGCGTCATTACAGCCTGATCGTGGTGGCCGAAGGCGCGGCAGCCAAAGGCGGCGAACAGCAGTATTATCAGATGAGCGGGGCGCTGGCACAGAGTCGTTTGGGGGGCGTTGGCTTTCTGGTGGGCAATGCTATCGGTCTGAAGCTGGACGCTGAGGTGCGCGTGACGGTGTTAGGCCACATGCAGCGCGGCGGCTCTCCAACACCGCGTGACCGGATGCTCTCGACCTGCTTCGGAGTGGAAGCTGTGCGGCTGGTATCTGCACAGAAATGGGGGCGCATGGTCGCCATGCGCGGCAATGAAATCACCGACGTCGCGATGGCAGAAGCGATCCGCATGAAATTTGTCGATCCCAACGGTGAGATGGTCGGCATTGCGCGGGATCTCGATATCACGTTTGGGTGATGCATCGGGGCGGGATGTGAGGCGATCCACAGCTTTCGTTCTGCTACTTGCCAAAAACGGGACTTCGTCCTATTGTCATGTGTAGATGAGATCAAAACAGGTAACAATACTCTATGGTACAGCGGCCTAATCTGACCATCGATCATTTCTGGAAACTGGTTCAGGAACATCAGGTACCGGGTGTCCATGTGGAACTGCGCAATGGGCTGCCGGTACAGCGTATTATTGATGACACCACACAGACGCTGACCGCTCACATCACCAGCCTGCTGCTGGATTATATCCGTCCGCGCAAGCTCGGCCAGGTAGTCAATCACACTGGTTTTTATCGGGCACGGGATGCGCAGAATGTGCGTGTGCCGCATGTGGCCTTTGTCAGCTTTGAACGCACACAGCCGCTGACCAAACAGGGCTTCACGCCGTATATGCCGGATATCGCCGTGCTGATTCAGCAGGATGAAGGCGACACCATGACCGTGGCTGAAAGCGCCCTGTTCTTCCTCAAGAATGGCTCGGCGCTGGTGTGGATTGTGCATCCTGAGAGTCGGTCAGTCGATGTCTGCACACGCTCTCCACGCAAAACATTCCGCGTGTACAAAGTACCGAGTGATGGCACCCTCGGCGGTGGCGATATTCTGCCGGGATTCAGCCTGAGCGTCGAAGAGATCTTCACAGACGCTTAACAGGATGCGTAAGTTACTGACAAAAACCCGACCTCAAATTGGGTAGTTTGTATACATTGCAATATAAGAGACGGATTAAGTTCAAATAGATTGTCCGTACACCCTACTTTGACTCTTTGTTATGGTTAACTGCAAAGAGTGTCCCAATTTTTGTGAAAACAAAACAATGGCTACCGGCCAATCGCCCGGCTGAAGAACAGAATCCATCGGGTTCTTTTACAGCACGGGCTGTTAGTGCCCATCCATCCCAGATCAGTCATTGTTTCCACGCAGGGGCCTCGCTACCGACCGAGACCATAACCAGAGGAAAGGGTTGGCGATGCATCACATGCGCAAACCTTCAACAGACGACTACCTTCATCAGCAGCACCGGGATCTTGAGGATTACACACGGGCTGCTGATTTTGTCTCTTCACCAGACGCCGACGAACGACACCCGATTGATATCTATGAACGCGATGCGTGTGCCCTGATCTGCGCGGTGCGCAAGGGCGGCCAGCCGACACACGGCAACGTCAAACGGACGATTGAAGGACTCGCCCGTATGGGCCACCGTACCGGCTACATCGACGGCGAAGGCGACGGTGTCGGCATTCTGACTGATATCCCGCGCCTGCTGTGGAACAAGCGTCTGTCGCGTCAGGGTCTGCGTTCCTCACTGGTGACGGATCGCAACTTCTGGGTTGCACATCTGATGATCCCCCATGCCGAGCGCAGTCGTGCGCAGTCGCTGGTGGATAATATCTGCGCACGGATTGCTGCGGCTGGCCTTCAGGTGCTGATGGATGAGCCGGGCACGGTCAATCCGGCAGTGCTTGGGCCGAATGCCGAAAAGCATCAGCCGGTCTTCTGGCAGATCGCCGGGATGAATGGTCAGGTGCCAACTGACAAGCTCGACAAGACCCTGTTCGATTTACAGGTATCGCTGGAACGCAACCTGAAGGTGCATTTCCCGTCCTTCTCTGCACACAGTGTGGTGTATAAAGTGCAGGGGACAGTCGAGATCCTGCGCCGCTATTATCCCGAACTGCGTGATCCCGATTTCGCCTCGACGGTCACACTGGGACATGCCCGCTACAGCACCAATACCAATCCGATTTTCGAACGCGCTCAGCCCTTCGGCCTGCTCGGACACAACGGTGAATTCAACACGATCTCTCGTTTCCGCATGGAAGCCGCCATGCTTGGTATCCCGCTGGAACCGAGCAACTCAGACTCGCAGGATGTGGACCGCGTGATTCAGGCGCTGTGCATGGAATACGGGATGGATCTGATCGAGGCGATGGAGTATATCTTCCCGCCGTTTGAGCATGATCTGATCGACGGCGATCCCCGCATTCGCGCCCTGTACCAGCAGATCCGCCACTCGTTCGGCCCATTCGCGCAGGGACCGGCAGCGATTGCGGCCCGTCTCGATGATCTGTGCGTGTTCAGTGTGGACGCGCTCGGCCTGCGTCCGCTGTGGTTCGGCGAAACCGAAAAGGAATACTTCGCAACTTCCGAGCGTGGTGTCTACCCGCTGGATGCGATGAGCGTCGATCCCAAGCCGATGGCCCCGGGTGAGAAGATCGCCCTGCGCATCCGCCCCGGCCATTCGGTCGAACGGCTCGATTATCCGGCCATCCAGCGTTATGTCTACAACCGTCACCGTGACCGCACACCGCATCTCTCCGATGATCTGCCCAGCGACCGCATCCCGGCGTATGCCCCGTACAGCAATACATACAGTAACGGGAACGGGAATGGCAGCCATGTGAACGGTGCGAATGGCGGGAATGGTGTTTACACCACCAACGGCGGCTCCAACGGCGGCTACGCGGCTTCTGCGAGCGCACTCGGCACACCGGCTTACACCAGCGGACCTTCCGGTGCATCTATGCTGCCAGCGGCGGCGGTCACGCAGCAGACACGGGCTGTGGCAGTCGCGGAAACACCAGTCGAGCTGGAAACCGGCGAAGCGGTAGTGGTTGCCCCTGTCAATGTGCTGGATACACAGACGGCATCGGCCATGCTGATCGAAGAAGCAGTCGCGCCAGTTGATACACCGGTGGTGACTGAAGAAGAGACCATCGAATACGAATGGAAGTCACGCCCTGCCCCGCTGAACAACAGCACGATGGCGGCGCTGGGATGGGAACGGTATCACACCAGTGTGATCGAATCGATCACCGAGTCCAGCAAGGAACAGATTGGTTCGCTCGGATGGGATGGCCCGCTGGCCGCCCTCAGCAACACCCGCGTAAATGTCTCCGATTACTTCAAGGAAGTGGTGGCGGTCGTCACCAATCCGGCGATTGACCGTGAGCGCGAAGGCTCTCAGTTTTCAACGCGGATGGTCCTCGGACAGCGTCCGTCCATCGGCGTGCTGGGGTCTGGCAGTCCCTCACTGACCATCGAACTGCCGACGCCGCTGCTGGCTGGTGGACACGCCGCACTCGGTGAACTGAATCTGATGCGTGAAGCCGCACAGCGTAAAGGGGCTGTCACGCTCGAAGATCTGATGGCGCAGTTTGGCACCCATGCCGTTACCCTGTCATTAAGCGCGGCACTGGATGAGCGCGTCGATGAAGCGGTGAACCGTATTGCTCGTGAAGCGGTCGAGGCCGCGCTGAACGGCGCATTCGGTATCCTGCTGGATGACTCCGAGGTGTACAGCGGTGAACGTCTGTGGCTGGACCCGATTCTGGTGACCGCAGTGGTCGATAAGGCGCTGCGTCAGGCGGAGATGCCCGGCACCGATGGCATGAGCGTGCGTCGTTCAACCAGCCTGATCGTGCGTTCCGGTGCACTCCGCGACCTGCATGATCTGGTGATGGTCATCAGCATGGGGGCGAATGCAGTGTCCCCATATGCACTGTATGCGGTCGGTCTGGGGATTGCACCACGCGCCCCGAAGGATGCACCAACACCTGAAGAAATCGTGGATCGTATGGCCGCAATGCTCGGCGTGCTGAATGGCGCGATTGAAAAAGTCACATCGACCATCGGCTGCCATGAACTGCGCGGCTACGGTCACAGCTTCGGCGCGATTGGCCTCTCCAAGAGTGTCGCGGCGGTCTTCGGAATGCCGAATTACTACGGCGGAGACGGACGGGGCCTGACATGGGGCAATCTTCAGGCGGAAGCCGAAGAGCGTGCCGCCGAGATGCGCGGCGAAATCGCTGGCAAGATGGCGAACCCGGAGCGCTTCTATCCCAAGATCTGGAAGAAGGCGGAAGATGTCGCGCTGGGTGAAGGTGCATACGAAACCTATCTCAACGCCGTGCAGGAACTGGAGCAGAAGCAGCCGGTCTCGATCCGTCATATCCTCGGCTTCAAGTCTGCCAACCAGAGCACGCTGAATCCCGCAGACATCGACCTGACCGTGCGCGATCACAGCCTGCCGGTGTTCATCGGCGCGATGTCCTTCGGCTCTCAGGGTGAACTGTCATATAAGGCCTATGCAGAAGCGGCCTACCGTCTGAACATCATCACAGTCAACGGTGAGGGCGGCGAGCTTCAGGATATTATGGGCAAGTATCCACGCAATCGCGGCCAGCAGATTGCCTCGGCGCGGTTCGGCGTGAACATCGAGTTCCTCAACTCGGTCAACATGATCGAGATCAAGATTGGTCAGGGCGCGAAACCGGGTGAAGGAGGGCATCTGCCCGGATTTAAAGTCACCGAACAGGTGGCTGCGGCCCGCAGCACCGTGCCCGGTGTCTCACTGATCTCACCGAGCAACAACCATGACCTGTATTCGATTGAAGACCTCGCGCAGCTCATCGACGAGCTGAAGACGGCCAACCCGCGTGCGCGGATCTCAGTCAAGGTTCCCGTCGTGCCGGGTGTCGGGATTATCGCAGTCGGCATCGTCAAGGCCGGTGCGAATATCGTTACTATCGCCGGATACGAAGGTGGTACGGGTGCGGCGCGTGCGCATTCGCTGCGGCATGTCGGCCTTCCCGCGGAAGTCGGTGTGTGGCTGGCCCATCGCGCCCTGATCGAAAGCGGCCTGCGTGATCAGGTCGAGATCTGGACCGACGGCGGCATGAAGACCGGTCGCGATGTTATCAAGATGATGTGCCTCGGCGCAAATCGCGTCGGCTTCGGCACAATGGCGATGGTCGCCGTTGGCTGTACCATCTGCCGCAAGTGTCATGAGGGCACCTGTCATGTCGGCATCACGACGCATATCCGCACACGGGAAGAAGCCGCGCTTAAGGGTCTGAAGTCGTTTGAACCGCGTGAATTCGAAAGCGCCGTTCAGGGAATCGTCAACGTCTTCGGGATGATCGAGCAGGATCTGCGCGATTGGTCAGCCAGACTCGGTATACGGAAGATCACGGACTTCGTCGGGCGCACCGATCTGCTGGAACAGATCGCGATGCACGATACCATTGATCTGGGGCCGCTGTTGAAGCGTGTCCCGCAGCAGTCGAAGACTTCTGTCCGTGAAGGGGGGCCGCGTCTCACCCGTCCGCGTAACACCCTCAGCAAGCAGATTACCGCCGTCGTCGCGGAAAGTGTGGCGCATGGCGATTACGAGATGACCTACGACGACGAACAGGTCATGGCGATGGACCGCGCTCTGGGTACGCATCTGAGCGGCGCACTGAAGCGTAATGAGTTCCCGGATGCGGATCGGGTAGAAGCCGTGCATCTGAGTTTCAGCAACTCGGCTATCCCTGGGAACGGCGTCGGCGCATTCCTCGACGCGCCAGTCGATATCCTGATCGAAGGCGGCGCACAGGACGGCGTCGGCAAGTGCGCACGCGGTGGGACCATTGCCGTGCTGAAGGGTCTGAATCATAACGGTGTGCGTCTGGACGGCTCGGTCGGCAAGAGCTTCGCCTATGGCGCACAGGGTGGGACCTTCATCGTGCAGGGCAATGCCGATACCCGCGCCTGCATCCGACTGAGCGGTGCCGATGTGATCTTCGGTGGGGAAATCACGGCTCCGCTGCGCGATGAACTCGGCGGACTCGCAGCACGCTCGAATCTCAAGGGTTACGCCTGCGAGTATATGACCAGCGGCCGCGTGCTGGTACTCGGTGATCCAGGTCCGTGGGTGGGTGCAGGCATGACCGGCGGCGTGATCTACCAGCGTATTCAGCCGGAAATGCGCCTGACCGTCGATGCCATTCGCCATCGTATTGCCCCCGGCTCCGCACTCAAGGTCCAGCCGCTGGATGAGCAGGACATCGACGAAGT
>JAEZAF010000175.1 GCA_023430545.1 Chloroflexota bacterium | reverse complement strand
TGGGCGATGTTCTCGCGGTACCATTCGACCGTCTCGCGCAGGCCGGTGTCGAAATCTGTGGACGCCTCGAAGTCAAATTCACGCTTTGCGCGGCTGACATCGACATTGCGGCGCGGCTGGCCGTTGGGCTTTTCGGTATCCCAGCGGATTTCCCCCTCGAAGCCGACGAAGTCTGCGATTTTGGTGGCAAGGTCGCGGATGCTGATCTCGATGCCACTGCCGATATTGACCGGCTCTGCACCGTTATAGCGTTCCGCCGCCTGGGCGATGCCGCGTGCTGCATCCTTGACGTAGATGAACTCGCGAGTGGGGCTGCCGTCCCCCCAGAGCGTGACATACGGTGAACTGCTGCGGCGTGCTTCGTCCATCTTACGGATCAGGTCCGGGATGACATGGGCGCGTTCCGGGTCGAAGGTGTCGCCGGGGCCGTAGAGGTTGGTGGGCATCAGATGGATGGCGTTATAGCCGAACTCCTGACGATAGGCCTGTCCCTGTACCAGCAGCATCTTCTTGACGAGGCCGTAGGGGGCGTTGGTCTCTTCGGGATAACCGTTCCACAGATCCTCTTCCTTAAAGGGGACCGGTGTAAACTTGGGATATTCGCAGATGGTGCCGATACCAACGAACTTCGGGATGCCACGCTGACGGGCGTGCTCCATCAACAGCGTACCCATCATGATGTTGTCATAGAAGAAGACGCCGGGATGCTCACGATTGGCACCGATGCCGCCGACGGTCGCGGCAAGGTGAATGACCATCGTCGTCTCGGGATAATCGTCATACAGACGGATGACATTTTCCGGCAGGCGCAGGTCGTACTGGGCTTTGCGCGGTACGACGATTTCGCCAGCGCCCTGTGCGCGCAGATATTCGACAAGATGTGATCCGAGAAAACCACTGCCACCGGTCACAATCACACGCTGCTGACCCCAATCGAAGGTTGAATGTGCTTCAGTCATCGACTGTATTCTCCACTCATTAAATGATTTCATCGCTGCATTGTAGCATGCCGTGCACGGCAGTGTCAGGTGAGACGCACGGCCAGATCAGGCCCGCTGCAAGCAGTTGTTCGTGTCGTCTTATCAGACGCGCTGGATAGCCCTCTTCGCACCAGATCAGGCAATCGTGAATCTCCGGTCTGAATGAGGTTTGAATTTACAAATTTTACGAACTTCGTAATATCTTTGTGGTAAATTTACCCAAACCGAACTATATAGAAACTATATCCTGCGCTTCCCCTGTTATTAAAGCGCAGGAACCGTCCGCACGGTCAATATGATCTCTTGAAAAGACACTCTCATGGCACTGGAAGTTCCATCGGCACCCCAACCGACTGCGGTGCCAGCCACACCTGATAACAACAAAAGCTCAATGCTGACCTTTGCGTCGCCGCTGCACCGTCTGCGCTGGTTTCGCAACCTGCCGCTGGGGCGTCGGCTGAGCCTGCTGGCGGTGATGCTGGCTGCCATCACGCTGAGCGCGGTCGTTTATATCGCCCTGATCAGTACGTCACTCACACTGCGGCAGGAGACGACGGCGGCGCTGAACCGTCAGAATACCAGCATTGGCAGCACGATTGACCGACAGCTCACCTATATCTCGCTGATGCTTCAGGATCGCATTGTGCCGTCGGTTTCGCGGCTGTACGAACCGGATATGGCGATTACCGAGCTGCGCGGCGCAGTCGATGATGTTACACGGCTGGAACGCAATCTGCTGTTCGAACGGGTGGTGCTGTACATCCCCGGTCAAAGCCTGAAGGTCTTCAACTTCTTCAATATGGCCTCCGGCGCAGATATGATGTCGCGCAGTGTCAATACGGCGGAAGTCACAGAAGAAGACTGGTTTGTGCGTGCCTATGAAGCGCGTCAGACTGGCTGGATCGGCCCGGAACGCTATACACCGCTCAGCGGAGCAACCGATATTGTAGCGGTTGTGGTCCCATTTCCCGATGCCAACGGCGATCAGATCGGCCTGATGTGGGCAGAGATTTCCACCACAACGGTTGCCAAAGTCATTCGTGAGAGCATCAGCGTCGAGGGCGGTATATCGTCCAATGCGCCGGGCTATGCTTTCCTGATCGGTAAGGATAACCGCATCCTTGCGACCTTTAACACTCGCAGTCATGCGGATGAACTCGCCCCACTGGTCTCATTATTACCAGCGTCAGGGGTATACGATCTCAACGATCTGGCGTTTGAAGATCAGAACGGTTTCGCGATTGTCAGCCCGATGTCCAACACGACATGGCGGCTGGTGAGTGTACTACCAGACAGTGTGCTGCCTGCGCTGCCCTACGGGACGGTGATGCAGATCGTCCTGATTTCGATTGTCGGGCTGGTGGCGATGGTGCTGTCAATCAACGGGCTGGTCTCGCGTGAAGTCTCGCGCCCTGCATGGACGCTGAACACCTTCGCCGACCAGATCGGCTCCGGTGTGCTGGCGACACCGATCCCGCTTGAATTGCAGGCGAAGGGCGATGAAATAGGCTCGATTGCACGTGCGATGGAAGACATGCGCAGTCGTCTGGCGGCGCTGTACGAAACGCTGGAACAGCGCGTACAGGAACGCACCGCAGAACTGGAGATCGCCCGCTGTGATTCTGAGGCCATTGCCGAGGATCTTCAGGCGATCTATGACGAGTCGCTGTTGGTGGTGAGCGATTATCATCTGCAAAGCATCCTCCATAACTTCGTGCGACGCATCCTGTCGCTGCTTGAAGCTGACTTCTGCACGGTGTGGCTGCTGCGCTCCAACGGCGAAGAACTGCGGCTGGTGGCGCACTCTGATCCCGGCCCACCGCCAGATAATATCTTCGTCGCGATTGGCGACGGGATGACCGGCACAGTCGCGCAGACGGGCCGCCCGCTGCGGCTGGCGCAATACAGCCTTTATGGCAAGCGGCTGAACTTCGAAGCGGACTCAATGGAACGGGCGCTGTGCGTGCCGATGCTGTCTTCCGGTCAGATTATCGGCGCGGTGGTGATTGGCCGTCCCGTTGAGGCGGAAGCTTTCACCGAGAACGATCAGCGTATGCTGACGCTGTTTGCCAATCTGGTCTCGCCTGCTGTGCGTAATGCCCAGCTCTTTGTCCAGTTGGAAGAAGCACATCGGCGCATCGACCGCGCCAATCAGGTCAAAACGCGCTTCCTCGCCAGTGTGACGCACGAACTGCGCACACCGCTGAACTTCATCATCAACAATCTGGACTTCATGCGCATCGGCTCGTTCGGTGACCTGAACGACGAGCAGGTCGGGCGTCTGGACCAGACGATCCGCAGCGCCGAGCATCTGCTGTATCTGATCAACGACCTGCTGGATGTCAGCAAGATCGAAGCTGGCGAAATGCAGATGTTCATTCAGAACAGCGATGTCTACACGATACTGGAAGATGCGCTGGATGCTGCCCAGATGCTGCTCGAGAAAAACGAAGACAAGCGCAGTCGTATCCAGTTTACGGCATCCATCCCGCCGGGTATCCCGACGATTCCGATGGATGCAAGGCGTATCCGACAGGTGCTGCATAACTTACTGAGCAACGCGATCAAATTCACGGACGCGGGATCAGTCGAGCTGCGGGTGGAGCAGTTCACCGACCAGAAGAGCCGACCCTGGGTACGCTTTGCGGTACACGATACCGGCATTGGTATCCCGGATGATGAGCGCGAGGCGATGTTTGAAGCCTTCTCGCGTACACAGAACGCCAAGCACGCCGCGATTGAAGGCACCGGCCTCGGCCTGCCGATCTCGCGCTTTCTGGTACAGGAACACGGCGGCGAGATGGATTACGAAAGCACGCTCGGCGTGGGCACCACCTTCTGGTTTACACTGCCGATGTTCCAGTCCAAGGCCGATACCCGCCCGGTGATTACCCAGATCATGCGCGCACTGAGCGGTCCCCCGGAGATTGCGACCAGCGAACAGGCGAGTGTCTAAAGCGTGTTATCAACTTTCAAAATTGAGTTCGTCCTGCGGCCTTAACCCCTCCCCATCACTCTTCGAGTGCTGGAGAGGGGACTTATCTCCTCTTCTCTAGCGAACTTGTTTCGGGACGGAGAAACTGCGTTTCTCAGAGTGAGGGTTTAAAAGTGCATAACAGCCTCTAGTTCGTCTGTTGCAGCATTGTGCTGCAAATGCGCAGCTTGTTGCTGCTGCTGCTGCTGCCGCACAAAAATTTTGTGCGGCAACAACGGGTTTTCCCCTGAAAATGACAGATGTGCTGCTGCAAAGATGGGTTTTGTTGCAGCATTGTGCTGGTAATTGCTGCAAAGCGCTGCTGCAAAGTGCTGCAAGCATGTTCAGCATCCCTACAAAATATGCGGCGGAGAGGGGTTCGTGCGATTGATTATCATAGCACAGATGTTCGGCGCGTGCGGTTCGAATTTTCAAACGAAGTGGACCAAAAAGCGGGGTGTTCGTTACAAAATCAGTTACGAGCCGGACAGAGCGCCATTGCACGCAATGCGGCCCTGTCCCTACACAATAGGCGTGAGGCAGGGGAGGGTGTACTCTGTCCACGGTAAAGATCTGAAATGATGGTTCAATC
>JAEZAF010000149.1 GCA_023430545.1 Chloroflexota bacterium | reverse complement strand
CAGAAACCGGCGCAGTCTCGAACACTGCGCCGGTTTTTTATTGCCTCGGAAATATAGGAGTAGGGAGTGGGCCTGCCTGTTAATTTTCAGATCCACTGCGGTAATTGTCAATCGAGGTGAATGACTTTGCCTTCAGCCGCCCGCAGCAGACGATCCCAGATTGCCTCACCTAATCCATCACGCCCAAAGCTGTGGACCAGGATCACATCCACCTTTTGCGCATCCAGTGCCCGCATCCCACCGAACAGCAGACGGCCAATCTGCTCCAGATCGTGCTGGCTGCCCAGGGACAGGATACGCGCTCCGAGGCCGGTAAAATGCGGTGAATCTTCCTCCGTTGCCAGAATCCCCACGCGCCGCCCATTCGCAACCAGACGCTGCGCCATATCGCTGATCGCAACGGTCAGCGTCTCCGACGGTCCCTCGAACAGCATCACCTGCGCACGCGGCGAATAGTGCTTGATCAGCATTCCCGGCGACGACATCGGCGCTTGCACCTGATCGGCTCCCTCGGTCGAATGATTGCGCAGAACCGTGCGAATCTGCACGTCAGGCAGCACTTCCCGCAGATCGCTCAGCACAATCCCGCCCGGACGCAGCACCTGCGGCGGTGTCTGGATGAGATCGAGTACCGTGGACTCCAGTCCAATCGGTGTGGGGCCGCCATCCAGTACGAGATCCACCCGCCCGCGCAGATCTTCCAGCACATGGGCGGCACTGGTCGCACTGGGGCGCGTAAACGTGTTGGCGCTGGGCGCAGCAATCGGGAAGCCGCAGGCGCGGATCAGCGCCGCCGCTGTGGGATGTGCAGGCATACGAATCGCGACGGTATTCAGCCCCTGCGCGACGGTCGCCGGGACGTGCTCAGCCCGTTCCAGCACCATCGTCAGCGGACCCGGCCAGAACTTTTCCGCCAGTGCATACGCTCCCGGCGGGATATTGACCGCAAGCTGTTCAAGCTGTGCCAGATCATGGATATGGACAATCAGTGGATCGCTGGCGGGACGGCGCTTGGCAAGGTAGATGCGCTCCAGCGCTGACGGATCAAGTGCATTCGCGCCAAGCCCGTAGACCGTCTCAGTCGGGAAGGCGACAAGCCCACCGCGCCGCAGCACATCCGCCGCCGTCTGGATGACATCAGGCTGCGGGTGCTGCGGGTCAATGGACAGAACAGACGTGGAGGTGGTGTAACCCATGAGATTGCCGGTTCTAACCGCCAGCGGCGGCATCAGGGACAAGTGGTTGTAAATGTCCCTCGATTGTATCAGCAACCCGCACAGGCTAAAGCCCGAATTGTAAGATTTAACGCAATCTTAGGGGCATTGCCATATGAGATTAACACGAACGTCAAACATGAACGGGGAAGCCCTGGCGTTAGCGCGTTACAACCCCATTGGAGAGCGCACTGAAGATAAAAAGACCCGCTAAAACAACCACGATCAGGGCGACAGTCGCTATTATGATCGCTTTCATGGCGGTGCTTTCTTCAAAACGATATGCCTTGGCGATACTCAGCGAAAAGATACGAAGATAGACAATCGCAGGCAGCAGCATAATGATCGCGCCACGTCTCATTTCGAGTTCATATCTCAGTTTGATATAAACCGCGACGGCAAAGAACACGCCGATCACAAATACCGGGAACATCACCGCCTGAGTCAACGTGGCCTTGGTCACCAGTCGGGTGAAGGACCCTTCACCGCCCAGCATCCCGGCGCTGACGGCATGCACAAACAGATAGTACACCAGCAGCGACACAAGGCAGATCACGCCGAAGATCGCACTGTAAGTCAGCACCAGCGGCCCGGAATAATTCACCAGCAGATGATCCATCACATTACGGGGGAGGAAGGTCGCTAGCACACTGACCGGATCTGCCTCGATGGTAACCCGATTCTGCGCGTTGACGATCCGCTGTTCCATGCCCTCTGACGGGATGAGAACCGAAAAGAAGATGAACATCGCCAGTCCAAGTGTCGCCGCACAGACAAGTCCAAAAACGAGCAGGTCAATCAGCGCGTTTATCCATGTCGCCTCGTCGCCCGGCTGCCGCTCAACATGTTTCCGTTCGCGCTTTTTCTTTTCGTCATCCTTCAGCAGCAGATCGACCGCCATCTCACCGCTCGCCACACCCGTCACGGATGTCGCCAGACTCAGCACAAAATGATCTTTTTTGAGGCTTGGATTCAGCCGGAGGGCATCGCGCAGATGTTTAGTGGCCTTGTTCCTGTTCCCACGCACATCGGCATCAAGCGCACGCTGAAACATCCCCTGTGCGCGCTCCATATTCATGGCGGAGACGTGGACGGTCTTTTCAGGCTCTGTCAGATCAATTTCTTCATAGAACGGTACAACCGCGCTGGTGTCATCTGAATCAGCGCCATGACCATTCCCGTTGTAAGGATCGCCACCCAGTCCATCGGAGAAACCATTCTGCGACTGTTTGCGGATATAGATCCCCGCCTTTTTCGCAAGCTGGCGGATTTCCGGGCTTTGATCGTTTTTGTGTACTGTCGCAAGATACGGCAGCGCATCCTGATTTCGGCTCTTGGCGAGCGTCATCACGGCCTGCTTTCGAACTGACGGATCTGGATTGTTGAGCTGCTTTAAAGTCAGTAAGTCGAGCATATGTCACCTGTATTTTCAGATGCGCTGTAAAAACGGTGTTATCGCATACCAATGCCACTACTCAGCAGCGTGGTGAGGATAAAGAAGAGACCACATCCAAAGAGACCGATTAGGATGGAGGATATTATCATCGCGCCGCATCCAGCCCCTGTACTGAAGCGGTAGGCAATCCCAATACGTGAAGCAAGAACACCGCTGTACGTCAGGCTCAGAGCCAACCCCACAAGCGAAGGCATTGTACCTAGATCAGGATTTAACAGTGGTAAAAAGCCGCTGGCAACACTGACAACCGTGAGTGCAGGGATCAAAAAAGCCTGAGGCAGTGTGGCTTTGGTTACTAGCCGAACAAAAGATCCTTCACCGCGCAGCAGGGTAACGCTGACCGTATGGATGAAGATGTACTGGATCATCAGGAAGACGATACTCGCGACACCATAAACCGCACTGTATCCCAGTGTCAGCGGTGTAGAGAAGTTGTTCATAATGGTGGTCATGATCTCGGGTGCGGACATGCCACCGAACAGCAGCTGTGACGGAGTGCCCTGTGCGCCGTTAGCCGCCTGAACTTCCATTAACCGCGCCAGTTCCTCACTGAGAGGTGGCAGCACCAGTGCAAAGAACAGATACATGCTCACGCCGACGACAGCCGCGTTCACCAGCCCGTAAATCAGCAGGTCAATGAAGGCATTGCCCCACGTCGCCTCTTCTTCTGATCCGTTATCCCCTTTGCCGCGCTTTTTCTTTTCCTCATCCTTCAGCAGCAGCTCAATCGCCAGCTCAGTACTCATCGCACCAGTGAGCGACACC
The DNA here is from genome assembly GCA_023430545.1 of Chloroflexota bacterium. Taxonomy (GTDB): domain Bacteria; phylum Chloroflexota; class Anaerolineae; order Aggregatilineales; family Phototrophicaceae; genus JAEZAF01. The sequence goes on along the minus strand of JAEZAF010000149.1, from coordinate 13,085 downwards.
GCCTGACTGCTGAATAGCGGTTCCCGTTTCAGATTCGGATTCAGCTTCAGCGCCTTGCGAAGCAGGTCAATCGCCTTGTCCCGGTCGCCGCGTATATCGGCATCCATCGCACGCTCGACCATGCCGTTGGCGCGTTCAATGTTCATAGAGGAGACTTTGACCGGCTTCTCGACTTCATCGATTGCGGTCAGATCAACTTCTTCGTAAAACGGGGAGACCGCACCTCCATCGCCGTCCACAGAGGAGTCCAGACTGGAAAACAGGTCTCGGGTATGCTTCCTGATATAGAGGCCAGCTTTTTTCGCCAGCTTGCGGATTTCAGGATCGCGGTCTTTTTTGTATACGGTCGCCAGATAGCCCAGCGCTTCTTCGTCCAGTGTCTTGGCCAGCGCGATCACCGCCTGTTTACGCGCAGCAGGATCAGGATCGTTTAATTGTTTCAGAACAGCGGTGTCCAGCACTTCTCAATGCTTCCTTAATCAGATATAGATGTATGTGAGTTGCTAACGTCTCTTCTATTATCATCAAAAATAGCCAGTTCGTGCATAAAGACCAGCAGATAAACGTTGGATTTTACGAAGTCAATAAAATCGCAGGCATTGATAATGCGCCGCATAACGATGATACAGGCGTTATGCTTTTTCAGACCCGGTCCTTGACGCATCTACGGCATAAAGCTAACGTTATAGATGCCTGTTTTCATCGAAAGACGACGTTCATGGTGCGGATCGCTCAGGTTGGTATCGCGCTCGGCGCACTCGGTATGATCATGACCTTTATGGGCCTCTTCCCCGGCTCGACGGGAATCGTACCGACCCCGCGCATTGGCATTTTGCAGATGATGCTCATTCTGCTGGGCTTTGCATTCCTGATTCTCGGGGCGCTGCTGTATGCCAAATTCACCTTTTATGCCAATGCCCCTTCCAATCTGATCCAGCAGATCGCCACCCGCCTCGCGCTGACAGGCATCCTGTTTGCCGCTCTCTCCGGGCTGGCGGATATCCTCGGCTTTGGAACCCACACCCGTGCCGCCGCTGCCGATGTCTTCATCGGCCCACTGCAGGCTGTCGGCGTGATCGGAAACTTCCTGATTTCGTCGTTTGGCGTCCTGCTTTATACGCTCACAGGTGATCCTAAACAAAATTCCTGATTAAAAATTAGCGCACCGTGCTATTTGCTGGTATTCTATCTGGGACTTTCTTCAGCGCCCCTGCTTTACACAGGTGACCTTACGACGCAGCGCATCTTCAGGCACTGTGCCGCGTAAACAGGTTCGCCTTGTGTATTTTGCAACCTCCGGGTGCAGATCACCGCGTTGAGAAAGCCATCCTAGCCATCAGGCAGATGAATATCGTCGTTTTGTCAGGGTTTGGCCCGCAGTCTCGTGCTGCTCTGTAAATTGTGGAGCATCCAGGCGGCCAGCGAAAGAAAACCGGAACCGCCGGTATGAAGCTTTCACCTGAGGCTAAGTGGTACCTCATAGAGGCTCTATTTAATTAAGGTGTTTTGTTTCCTGACACAATATCAGGCAAACATATCTGTCATCAACACATACACTAACGAGGAGAACAGCTATGCGCAAATTTTTATTGGCTCTGCTGGCACTGATCGTCGCCATCAGCATGGTGATCCCGGCGGTTGCTCAGGAGACCACCACCACTGATACCGTCGGACATGTCCGCTTCGCTCATTTTTCACCAGCACTGACCACCGCTGTGGTGTTCGTGAATGGCGAAATCCGCTACAGCGGTCTGCGTTACGAAAGTGTCACCCGCTGGGCAGAACTCGAACCCGGCACCTATGAAATCGCCGTTGGCGGCAGCAGCGCAATTGAAAACGCTGTTATTTCAGAGACGGTCGAAGTCGCCGCTGGTGATTACCTGACACTGGTTGCTCATGGCAGCAACAGCCCGGTCGTGTCCGTCGTCAGCGAAAGCCTCTCGGATATCCCCGAAGGTAACGCCCGCGTCACCGTTCTGCATGCGATCGAAGGCGCACCCCCAGTGGATGTCCTCGCGAACGGCAGCCCGGTTGTGACACTGCTCGGCTACCCCGGTACCGTCATCAATCCGGACGGCCTGAATGACGGCGTCCAGGTTCTGGATGTCCCCGCTGGCACCTACGATCTCGCAGTCGCACTCAATGGCACCAGCACCGTTCTGCTTGATCTGCCCGGCACCGAACTCGAAGCAGGGCTTTCCTACCTCGTGACCGCCATCGGCAGCGCCGACGCACCCGATGTGAACGTCTCCGTGACCGATCCGGCATCCTTCGCACCCGCTGCGGAAGAAGAAGCTGGTGAAGAAGCCGGGAACGAAGAATCAGCAGCGACTGAGGAACCAGCAGAAGAAGTAGAAGCAACTGAAGAAGCAGTCGCAACTGAAGAACCCACCGAAGAAGAAGCTGCAACCGAAGAAGAAGCTGCCACCGAAGAAGAAGTCACTGAACCGGCCAATGTCGTTGACGTGATCGCTGCCAACCCGGATCTGAGCGTGCTGACCACCGCCCTCGAAGCGGCTGATCCCGCAGTCCTCGAAACCCTGACCGGCACCAGCAACTTCACCATCTTCGCGCCGACCAACGACGCCTTCGAAGCTGCTCTGGAAGAACTCGGCCTGACCCTCGAAGAAGTCGCTGCGGATACTGAACTGCTGACCAGCGTTCTCCAGTACCACGTGGTGCGCGGGACCATCAATGCCAATCTGCTGCGTGACGGCGCCAACCTGCCCACCCTCTCTGGTGACAGCATCGCCGTTTCAGTGGATGGCGGCACCGTCACCCTGAACGACACCATCACCGTGACCGAAGCCGATGTCCTCGCGCCCAACGGCGTGATCCACGTGATCGACGCCGTCCTGCTTCCCTCGATGGACTAATCACCTGATTTTCCATCACCCCTGCTAAACAAAAGACGGAACAGCATCTGCTGCTCCGTCTTTTTATTTGCCTCTATTGCTTCAGCGACGCACCGATTTTAACCCGCGTCACAGGGAATAATCGTCCGGCTCAACCGCCTCCACACGCTCATGCTGCGCCGTGATCGGACTCTGAGTCGCAGGTGGGCTGGGGATCGGTTCACCCGTCGGCATTTCTGGTGTCTCCGGCGGAAGCTCTGGCTTACTGCCGACGAAATCCACCAGTGTGCGTGTCAGGTCTTCGGCCAGCCGCCGGAAGAAGTCGTTCATCTTCTCCCCACCTGCCTGACCATACAGGCTGTAAGTGTAATTTTCCTGCACGCTCTTGCTGACAATCATCATCTCCGGCTGCCAGCGGTCGATCAACTGCCAGTAACCCTGATCGAAGGTGAACAGCTCGAAGATAATATTGACCTCACCGTGCTTCCCTTTGAGGCGAATATCCAGCGCGATGGGCAGCATGGCACTGCGTGCAGTCACCCGTTTGCGGAACTGCCGGATCAGGGTTCGGGCGGTCGGACGCACCCGCCGCAGCATCTGATCGAAGCTCAGGCGCTGGTTATTGCGAATAAGCTGATTCAGCCGTTTGATCGACTTCGGAGACATCAGCGTCTCAGTCCGGTTAACGCGACCATACTGGTCATACTGGATGATGCGCACCGCATGGATCTGCCAGCCGGAGAGATAGCGTCCGTCTGTCCCCAGCAGCAGTTTAATGGACTGTAACGCGCCCTGTGTCGGCGGTGTCGAGATCAGATTATTCTGTGCCAGTGGCTGCCATGCCTGTCTGATCCCCGAAGCGCTGTACGGGTCCAGCGGCGGGACCGTCGCATAAGGCGGCTGCCACGGGATCTTGAAATCAGGCCGACGAACAAACAGCAGTCGCATCAGTCGAATCAAGAGCAGCAGAAGCACAAGCACACAGGCCACGACGATCAGCAGCAGCGCCACATCTTCGCGGTCACTGAGATCAATGGTGACATCCACAAAGGGGAGCGTCAGTGTCGGGCGGTTTCCACTGCCCGTTGAGGATGGGGCAGTCGTCGGCACAGATGCAGGCGTCGCCGGTGTGACAGGGGTCGCGGCTGCGGTCACACCGGCGGTCATCGGGATATTAGCACTCACCGGCGGACTACTGATCTCCGGCGCTTCCGGCAAACCAATCACCTTCACCACAAACACCTGCTGTGTACCCGGCTCGAACTGATCAACCGGAACGCGCAGCACAAATGTCGCACGATCATTCTCAGCGTTCAGCGCGGGGACTTCATCCCTCGCGACCACACGTTCTTCTCCGGTACCGTCAACTGCCAGCACCTGTATCTCCGTGACGGTCGTACTGGGGCCTCCGCTGTTCACCACCCCCGCGATCACATCCAGCGCATCACGCGTACTGTTCAGGGTGATCCCTGCTGTGACGCGATAATCCGGCGGCGCAGCGGTAGCCTGCTGTCCCCTGACAGGAAGCAAATCCGCCCCCAGACCGATCACCAGCAACAGCACCGTCGCACTCACGATCCGCAGGAGAAGCCGCACAAGCCGCTTTCCATTCAACTGCCCTGAAGTTACATCGTGCATCACACTGCCTGCCTGACTGCCTCAAAAATCCCGCAAAGATCGCTACGATTTATCAACATTAAACCAACCATCGAACATGACTGAAACTATAGAGCCAAAGCGCATTCTTTCCAAGCGGCCAGAATGACGTTCTGCCTATGTTTTGCCCACGACATACACACCGCGCCCTTTGCTGATAAAGGTTTGCTCACTCTGTCCTGACTCTGTCCGCCTGCTGTCCGCCTGCTGTCCGTTTTGCTAATACTATTTCGGCTTAACATGAGATGCTGCCCTCATCGATCACATGAGTGCAGAAAGGCGCAGCGATCATGCCCAGGCCACCGATCTTCCCCCTGTTTATCTGATCTGTTCTCACGTCCACACCAGCCCACCGCACCATATCCACAGGCCGGAACAGTCACTGGGGCATCACATAACTTTTCCGGTAAAAGAAAACGGTCTATCTCAGGATAGACCGTTCTTTATTGGACTGACATTGACACGCACACCCATCATCATTCCCCTGCGCGATCACATTTCGCAAACTTAACGGGACTGCGAGGTTACTGTGTCAGGCGTGGATCGTTGGTGTTTATCATCGTACGAAGTTCTTCAATACCTGAGATGAGGCTTTGCCTGTGGCGTTCATCGGAAACAAATTCAGCACGCTGCAGCGCCTGATCTATTTCCTCAAACGCCTCTTGTATCTCCCCTCTTCTGGCGCTGTTGAACGCCAAAGTATGAAGAATATGCACTATATCTTCGTCATTACCCAGCTCATAAGCCAGGTCCAGTGCCTGATTAAGGTAAACGCGTGCCATTCCCATCCGATTTTTAATCATCGACAGGATCATGCCATAGGCATGCAGCACACGCTGCTGGCGCAGCGGGTCCTGCATCAGCCGGACTTCTTCCCACGCCTTCTGAATCCACTGTGCGCCTTCTTCATACCGGCCTTCCCAATAGGCACTGACAGCGTACTCATGGGCAATCGCCGCATACTGCCAGATATACTCTGTGGTACTGTAAGCCTGTGCTGCCTGTTCCAACAGAATATCGGCGTAACTGGTATTTCCCAGAAAGCGATAGGATTGTGACAGGGTGTAAGCACTGCGTCCAAAGTACAGGACATTTTCAGTGTTTTTCCAGAAGTGATAGGAGCTGGTGGCAAATGGGATGGCTTCTTCGTAACGGGTGGTCTGATTGAGGAGTTTTGCAATCGCGAGATGTAGATGTGCTGTCTGTTCCGGTGTTCTTATCTCTGCGTGATAGGCCAGCAAATCCCCGATCATATCATAATTGAATGTCTCTATATGACCATCCTGCTCCACTTGCAGCAGGCCGATCATGGCATCCAGTTCATTTGCATGGTCTTCTGATTGAACTGCAATCTCGTACGCCCGTTGAAATGAATCTTTTGCTTCCTGCATCCGGTTATTAGCAATAAAGTAATTACCCAGACGATTTAGCATACGGCTGCGAACAAAAGGGTCTTCAAAAGTTGGCTCTACTTCGATTGCCAGATTGATGACCGGTTCCCAAAAGTTTTGCACACGTTCAGTCGGCAGAAAGGGCAGGGCATGAATCATCACCTTACCAAAATCCTGACGCTTCCGAATCGACTTAAGGCCGCGTTCCAATGCAATTGAAAGCGGTTCGCGATACTGGCGATACCACTCGAGATCATATTTATTACGGCGAAGCTGCTTGCTCCACTCATTGGCAGTGAAGGATGGCACTTTCTCTCTTGCCATTTGTTAGTACTCCATAAATTTCGAAGCCATATCGAGTAAATTCAACTTTGCATCTCCTCAGGATATTGGACAACCTTCTGTCTGCAATCCCCCATGCTGCCCGGATGGGTCAAAATTGAGGCTGTAATAAGATAATAAATTCCGGTACAGCGACTTTTTACTATCGTATCATATTAGGAAATCAGGGCATAGGTACAATCTAGGTCCAATTTAAATACGTTCAGTATTCATTGAAGGTTTCGCGCTTGGCAAATACTCATAATTGACATAAACAACATCCTCAATGCTTATCGTGCGGTGGGATAGGATCGGGTGTCATTGGTAAATTAGTCATGTTAAGTTCATAAGGTCGGATACTTGCAAATGAAAAAGCCACTTTATTAATCTCGAGAATCGACACTAACATCATTGACAATCTGGCAGCAAAGGTTACACATACATATATCCATCATAGGCACAGCACCTTTATTAATATTTAAAACACATAAATATTCACTTTTTAACGGCGAACCGTTTTATAATTATATATCTTACGGACCTTTTGCGAAATAGCAGAGTCCGGTACCAGGGTTTTAATATTCTTACAATTTAGAAACGTTACAACAATAATTTTCGTTCCGGGAAAATGGAAAGTTAGATTGGTTTTAATCGGGTAGAGGGAGCGTAGGGCAACCGCAAGGCAATCGGGATTTTACGGATCATTTGAAGCTGTATAATAAAGCTGATAATGTGGTTATATTCATGGACTCCCTGAGTGAACATAATGAAAAGACAATTCCTATCGCTGCTGACCAGCATACTGATGCTGCTGTTTGCCCTCCTTCTGATGATTCCCGTCGCCAGTGCGCAGACGACCGGTCAGACTGCCCCAACAGAAGAAGCAGTCGAAACAGCAGAAGCCACCCCCGAGCCCACACAAGAGATCGTGGTCCCGCCCTACTCGCAGTTATCGGGCGTCCGCTACGAAGCACAGGGATGGAATAACTGCGGCCCGGCCACCCTGACCTCCGCGCTCTCTTTCTTTGGTTATTCTGATAACCAGACCCGCGCTGCCCAATGGCTCAAGCCCAACGGCGAAGACAAGAACGTCAGCCCGTCGCAGATGGTCGAGTTCGTCAACAGCCAGATCCCGGAGATGAACGTCTTCGCGCTGGAGCGCTACGGCGGCACCCTCGACCTGCTGAAACTGCTGGTTTCGCAGGGCTATCCGGTCATCATCGAAGCCGGATACGATCCCGAACCGGACCGCCTCGGCTGGATGGGTCACTACCTGTTCGTCAAAGGCTATGATGACAGCAGCAGCGTCTTCATCACCAATGACAGCTATCTCGGAGAGGGTGTCAACTACACCTACGATCATATTCAGGAATTCTGGCAGCACTTTAACTACGCCTACATCGTCCTGTATGAAAGCGGACAGGAACCCGCCCTGCTTGAACTGCTCGGCTCCGATGCGGAAGTCCGCCAGAACTATATCAATGCGCTCGAAATCGCCCGCGCCGAAGCTGTCACCGACAACACCGACAAGTACGCGTGGTTCAACATGGGCACCAACTTCGTCGGCCTCGAGATGTACAACGAAGCCGCCATCGCCTACGATCAGGCCTTCAATCTCAACCTGCCGTGGCGCATGCTCTGGTACCAGTTCGGGCCATTGGAAGCCTACAGCCAGATGGAGCGCTACGACGACGTGCTGCGTCTGGTCCAGCGCAATCTGAATGACGGCGGCGGTCAGTACGTCGAGGAGAGCTTCTACTACGGTGGCGTTGCCCGTGAAGGCAAAGGTGAGGTCAGCCGCGCCCTTGAGAATTATCGCGGCGCACTGGCGTTCAATCCCAATTTCACACCGGCCCGCGAAGCCGTCGAGCGCCTGAGCAGCTAACCCCTGCTATAAGCAGCGACCCCCTGCTTGCAGCAATCGACAGGCTCTGGCGCACGCGATCCACATGCTATACCGTGCGCAGCGGCTGAATGTCTCGCAAAAAAAGAGACGGTCACAAAACCGTCTCTTTTGATTCACCCTATTTCACCAGCAGACTTTCCGCTTCCAGGAAGGCATCCACCGCCGACTGCCAGTCCCGCAGACGAACCCCCACGGACGCCCCCGCCAGATTCTCCAGTCCGGTATACACTGGCGGAGTCGAAGCGCGGCTCCACTCGTGACGGCTGATGGCGGTAATCGGCACATCGGGATGACCAGCCCGGTCGAGGATATAGCGTGCAAAGCTGTAGCGTGAACACGCCTGCTCATTCACCAGATGATAGATCCCCCAGCGGCCCGTTTCAATCAGCTCGCAGATCGCCTGCGACAGATCATCGGTATAGGTCGGGTTCGCCACCTCATCCGTGACCACGCGCAGTGTTTTCCCTGCCGCCACCGCATTGAGGATGCTGTGCATGAAGTTTTTGCCGCCATGCGCGAACAGCCACGCCGTCCGCACGATCATGTGCCGGGGATTGACGCTCATCACGCCGCGTTCGCCCACCCATTTACTGTATCCATACGGGTTGACCGGATTCGTCACGTCATACTCATAGTAGGCACGGTGCGACTTGCCATCGAAGACTTCATTGCTGCTGACATGCAGCACACCGGCCCCGATATCAAACGCCGCCGCAGCGACATTCTGCGCCCCATACCCGTTCACCGTAATCGCCTTCTGGGGATCTTTCGCACAGCCATCGACATCCGTCCACGCCGCCGCATTGACCGCCATCTCCGGCTGGATCTGCCGCACAGCATCGCGCACCGCCGCGAAATCGGTGATGTCAAGCTGCGCCGTCTTCAACTCAGCGACATCATGCCCACGCTGCTGAAGATCCATCGTCAGCCGTGAACCTAAGCGCCCATCCGCGCCGGTAATCAGAATCCTCATTGATTACAAAACCCTTCCTGAAGTGAAATCTGCGCCGTATCCGCCGGAGACTGTTACAAGCGCCGCATTCTTGCATACGCATGAAGACAATAGCATGTTACAGATTTTTAAGTCCCCTCTCCAGCACTCAAAAAGTGGTGGGGAGGGGATTTAGAGGTGGGGTCTACATCCCGCACCGCCGCGCTTGCCCCTACAAAATACGTGACATGTAGGGACAGGGCCTGCCCTGTCCGATATAAACACCTGAAGTGAGAATTAAATACCCATTCTGAAAGGTCACACTACATCCGCTCTGGCAGCGACATCCCCATCAGGCCCAGCACCCGCCGGAAGGCCGTCAGCGCTGCCTTATAGAAGTGCAGACGCGCCTTCGCATCTTCTTCCTGCACACCTTCCCCGAACACACGCACCTTGTCGTACAACGGATGGAACGCATTCGCCAGTTCAATCGCAAAGAACGCGATCTTGTGCGGTTCGAAGTGTGTCGCCGCGAATTCGATCTCATCGCCCAAAGTCAGCAGTTTCCGCAGGAATTTCAGCTCCTCATCCCCCAGCCGACTTAAATCCGCGCCTTCATCGCTGAAGCCGCGTGCCTCTGCCTCGCGGATAATCCCCAGACAGCGCACATACGCATACTGGATGTAATAGACCGGGTTCTCGTTGCTCTGCTTCACCGCCAGATCGAGATCGAAATCCATCTGCGAGTCCGGGCTGCGTGCCAGCAGCAGATAGCGCACCGCATCCGCGCTGGTCTGGTCGATCAGATCGTCCAGCGTCTCGATATTGCCGCTGCGTGTGCTCAGCTTGGTAAATTCTCCATCCTTCACCAGCCGCACCAACTGGATCAGGATCACGTGGATCTTCGAGGTTTCATACCCCAGCGCCCGAAGCCCGTATTTCACCACCTGATGCTCGGTATAGTGATCGGCCCCCAGCACATTCACCAGCACATCGAACCCGCGGTTAAGCTTGTCGATATGGTAGGCGATATCCGGCAGGCTGTAGGTCGGCTCTCCGTTGGAGCGCACCACCACGCGATCTTCATGGTCCCCAAACTGTGTACTGCGGAACCACTTGGCCGGTGCCAGCCCTGAATTCTCTGCCTTCACTTCTTCACTGGCATTTTCACGCACAGCGGACTCGTAGATGTAGCCCTGTTCGTCGAGCTTTTTCAGCACATCCCACACCGAGCCATTTTCATAGACGGTATTCTCGTTGAAAAAATGGTCATGCCGGATGTCCACCCGTTCCAGCGTCGTGCGGATCACCTCGAACATCTTATGCTCGGCATACTGTTTGAAGGTTTCCCAGCCTTCCTCCACCCAGTTATTCCCCTGTTCGGCGATAAGCTGGCGTGCGAAGTCGATCAGGTATTCACCCTTATAGAAGTTCTTATCGTCTTCAATTTCAACGGGCAGCCCCAGTTCCTGCAGATAGCGCACCCGCAGGCTGTTGCCCAGGCTCTTCATCTGTGCGCCAGCATTATTAAAGTAATACTCGCGCTCGACATTATAACCAGCCGCTTCCAGAATACGCGCCATCGCATCACCAACCATCGCGCCGCGGCTGCGTCCCACGTGCAGCGGCCCGGTCGGATTGGCACTCACAAACTCGACCTGTGCGCGTTTGCCTTTGCCGAGATCAAGCGTGAACAGCGCTTCCCCTTCCGCCAGAATCTGATCGACCTGTCTGCGCAGCCAGTCATCATTCAGCCGGAAGTTGATAAATCCCGGCGGCGCGACCTCAACACTGGCGACGAACTCCGCTGGCTGGATATGCTTGGCAATCGCGTTGGCGATGTCCAGCGGCTTCATGCCAGCCCCTTTCGCCAGTCCGAGCGCAATCGGTGATCCATAATCGCCCTGAGAGGCATTCTTCGGCGGCTTGATGTCAATCGTCGGTATTTCAAAAGCAGGCAGATCACCCGCCGCCTGAGCAGCGCGCACAGCAGCAGTAATCATTTCAGCGTGGGCATTGGGCAGTAGTATCACGGGAACTCCATCGATCGGTCATACATTGGGCGACTCTGCCGACATTGTAACAAACAGCCCCCGTGTTAAGCGAGGGCAGTCCCCTGCGACCTATGATGGAAACGCGATCACCTCACCGTCCGCCGGGATCAGAAGCTGCTGTGCCGAAATCCCATGCGCGTCAGCGTACCGTCGCAGATCTTCCCGCGAAACTGTGGCATGATCCAGCGCTTCCATATGGGTGGCGATAATCAGGCTTTTCGCCGCCGCTTTACACAGCGCCACCGTCTGCTCGGCATCCATCACAATCGGAGCGCTGCCTTTCCACCGTGCCCCGCACGAATGGCTGATAATCACATCAGGCTGCTTCTCGTGGACGACCTGCTCTACCGCTTCATACCAGATCGTGTCCCCCGCCCAATACAGCCTCGGCTCACCTTCCGCTTCAAAGACAAAGCCGGAAACCGGACCCATCAGCCGCACTGTTTGGGCATCCCCGTGCTGGCCTTCCGTTCGTGTGATCGTGATCCCATTCCACACCACCTGATCCTGAATCGGTCGCACATCCTCAAACCCATCACCACGGATGCTGTCTTCATTCCCCGGCTGGCAGAACAGCGGCAGATTCTTCGGCAGCGCATCCTTCGCCGCACCATCCCAGTGATCGCTGTGCAGATGTGAGACAATCACCGCCTGCACTCCATCGACGATCTCATCAGGCGTGATCGGCAGATCGACCAGCGGATTCATCGACTTATCCGCGTAGGCGGGCAGCGTATGTTTCGGCGCAAAATAGGGGTCAATCAGCAGCAGTTGCCCTCCGTAGGTCAGTCGCAGTGTCGCATTCCGGATCAGTTGAATCTGCATGGGGCCGCCTCTTTTCGGATTTGATCATTCACGCCATCAAATTGTAGCGGCGCAATATTTTGCGCCATGTAACTGACGTTCATCCGTCAGGATTTCACACTTTATATCCACGCGCACCTCACTGAAACAAAAGACACACAGGATATGACACTGTGCGGCTTTAAAACGAATGAGCGTTTATCGGGAACATCTGAAAATCAGATGAATTTGTGAAATCTGCACAACAAAATGGTGCTAAAATACCCAAACAGAAAAATGGATTATTGCAAAGGTGAACTTAAAAAATGGTCTCTGGATTAAAACCCTCAAACGGCCGTACCGACGTCCGCCCCTTTAAGGTCTTTTCACCCGAAGAAGATCAGGTCTGGCAGATGCTGTGGGATCGACAGATCGACAACGCCAACCGCCACGCCTCACAGCTCTGGCTGGAAGGTCTGGATAGGCTCGGCCTGACTCGCGACGGCGTGCCGGACTTTACCGGACTCAACCAGCGCCTGAAAGACCTCGTCGGCTGGGAACTCGTCAGCACCGATGTCATCTTCTCCGATGGTCAGGACTGGTTCGAGCATCTGGCCCGCCGTCAGTTCCTCATCACCGAGTACATCCGCGACCCAAAGGATCTCGAATACACCCCACTGCCAGACATCTGGCACGATACCTTCGGCCATCTGCCCTTCATGGCAAACCGCCGCTATGCCGATTACATCCACCGCTTCGGCCAGCACGCCATCCGTTACACGAAGGAACAGCGCAAATCGCTCGGCAGCATGTGGTGGTATACCATCGAGTTCGGCTTCATGATGGAAGAAGGTGAAAGGAAAGCCTTTGGCGCGGGGCTGATGTCATCCCCTGGCGAACTGCTGCACGCGCTCTCCGATGAGGTCGAAAAGGTCCCGTATTCACTGGAAGCCTTCGAAGCCATCAGCCCCAGCCCGCACGAGATGCACCGCAAACTCTTCGTGCTGGACTCAATGGAGCAGCTCGAAAACTCCGTTCTCGACTGGATCATGAACCACCCGGCATAGCGCACGCAGCACTTCTGATGAATGTTGATCATCAAAATCGGTGACATGTCGTAGGGGAGGGCCTGCGTGCCCTCCCGCCCAGTTGAAAAGATTTCGCGGTAGAAAAGCCCACCCTGAGTAG
>JAEZAF010000139.1 GCA_023430545.1 Chloroflexota bacterium | reverse complement strand
CCCGACCATCCTGATGATGAACCATATCTCGGCGATTGACCCGGTGCTGAGCATGGGCGCGGTACGTCACCGCTATGTGATCCCGATGACCAAGGTCGAAAACGCCCGACATCCGATTTTTGGCAGCTTTGTCTGGATGTATGGCGCTTATACAGTCAATCGGGATGAGGTGGACCGCAGCGCCCTGATGAACTCCATTGAACTGCTGAAAAGCGGTCAGTTGATCCTGATCGCGCCGGAAGGTACACGCAATCCACACGGATTACAGCAGCCCAAGGACGGTTTGACCTATATCGCGACGAAAGCCGATGCTGTGATCGTCCCGACGGCGGTCAGCGGGGCGGTGGGCTGGATGGATCGCCTCAAGCGGCTGGACCGGGGCGAGATGCGCGTGGACTTCGGGCGTCCGTTCCGGTTTAACACGGCGGGGCGGTCGCGCATCCCACGAGATGAGCTGGCCCTGATGACACAGGAAGCGATGTATCAACTGGCGCTGGCGCTGCCGGATGCCAGCCTGCGTGGTGAATATCGCGACATCGAACGCGCCACCACCCAGACGCTGACGTTTATCGACACGATAAAACAGGATTTGTAGCGGTATTTTGCAGCAGTTGCAGCAGTTTGCGGCGCATTTCTGCTGCAATCATGGCGATTTTAGCGGCCTTCAGGTTCAAAATCTGCTTGCAGCAGCAGCGGCAGCAGCACAAAAAAAATATGCTGCTAGTAGCAACTTATGGTTGCTGCAACAGCGGGACAGCGGGCGGCGTCGAGTGCCGCCCATACTGGCATTTGGTCACTGACATCCGGAAATGTTAAGGTGCAGGAACCTTACAGTGTAGCACGAATGTTCGCTTTGTGCGGTTAGGGTTTTCAAACGATTCGGGTAGGGGCATTTCGCCCCCACCCAGGCATGCTAGGCATGCTTTCCGAGGGAAGGGAGAAAAGCAGGTTTAACGGATGCATAAAAAGTCCTCACCCGTCAACGGGGGGAGGATTTAGGTGTGTACAAGGGTAGGTATTTGACTCTCGGTTCAGGTGGCTACGGGCGGACAGGCAGGCCCTGTCCCTACCTCTCACATGTTTTGTACGGACAACGCAGGCGTTGTTATGGAAATATCTACCCTTAAAAGGAGGATTTAGGTGGGGGTTTTGGCGGCCTATTTTCAAATGTGTAATTTGCTTAACCTGGTGCACATCGGATGTAAATTTGCATCCATCATCAGAGTCCGCTAATATCCTGCGCTGTTCGTTTAACAGTGAAAGGAGTTGTTACCCAAGGGGAAAATCCAAGCGCATGAGCCTCACCCGATGATCGTACAGATCTATCGGGCGGCTGACGAGGTGACGGTGATCGAATTATCAGCGGATGCCGTCAGGGTGCTGTTCACCACCCTATCTTTCCCCCTCACAATTTAAGCTATCGGCGAAAAACGGCCCGAAAGCGCCGCGACAAGCCATCGCAGTGAACTTATCTCCACAACCTACATCCTTATCTGCTGCTGGCAGCGCAGGTGGACTGCGTGTGTTTTCGTTGGGTTCCCGCTCTGGATATCCCGGCGGAAGTATACGTGATGTCGTCTGTATGCCATGCGGCCATACTGCACAGTGAAGGAGATCTCTCATGTGTGGAATTGTTGGCTATGTCGGTCTGGCAGGTGTCTCTGATGCGACGCCGCTGATCCTCGAAGGCTTACAGCGTCTTGAATATCGTGGATATGATTCTGCCGGAATCGCGGTGATTGACGCCGATCAGCGGATTGCTATCCGGCGTGATGTGGGCAAGCTGGCGAATCTCAGCCAGCGCGTGAGTCAGCAGCCGATTTCGGGTTCGATGGGCATTGGTCACACACGCTGGGCGACTCACGGGGTCCCGGCGGAATATAACGCGCATCCGCATCTCAGCATGAACGGTGATTTCGTGCTGGTTCATAACGGTATTGTTGAAAACTATCTTGAACTGCGGGCGGAACTTCTGGCGCAGGGGGTCGAATTCCGGTCCGAGACGGATACCGAAGTGATCGTCCAGTTGATCGAGTGTTACGCGCATCAGGATGGGTGTGATGTGGTCGAGGCAACACGAAGGGCAGTCCAGCGGCTGCGGGGCGCGCATGCCATCGTGGTGATGAGCCGCACCCTGCCGGATCGTCTGGTGGTGGTGCGCATCGGTAATGCGGGTGGTGTGTCGATCGGCATCACGCCTGAAGCGCATTTCGTCGCCTCGGATATTCCCGCAATCCTCGACCATACCCGCGATATGGTCTTCATCGAGGACCGTCAGCTTGCGGTGGTCTGTGCGGATGGCTTCACGCTTCAGACCCTCGACGGCGAAACGGTGACGCCGACCATCCAGCATATCGCCTATGACCCGGTCAGCGCGGCCAAAGGGCCGTACCGCCACTTTATGCAGAAGGAGATCTTCGAGCAGCCGCGCAGCATCACGGATACGCTGGGCGGACGCATCGACTTTGAGCGCTTTGAAGTCGTGCTGCCGGATCTTCATCTGACAACCGAGCAGGCACGCGGCCTGAAGAGGCTGGTGATCGTCGCGTGCGGGACCAGCTACTACAGTGCCCTGATCGGCAAGTTCTTTATCGAACGGCTGGCGCGGCTGCATGTGGAAGTCGATTACGGCAGTGAGTACCGCTACCGTGATCCACTGCTGGACGGACACACTGCTGTGCTTGCGATCACCCAAAGCGGTGAGACGGTCGATACACTGGCGGCCATCGAAGCGGCACGGGAAAAAGGCGCGCTGGTGTGGAGTATCGTCAATGCTATTGGCAGTCAGGCCATGCGCCTTGCCGATGGCTATATCGCGATGAACGCCGGACCGGAGATCGGGGTTGCTTCCACGAAAGCCTTTACCAGCAGTGTGGTCGATCAGTATCTGCTGGCGGTGTATCTGGGACAACTGCGCGGCACGCTGACTGAGTCTGACCGCCAATGCTATTTACAGGATGCAGCACGTCTGCCGGAGATCATCGGGCATGTGCTGCAACAGGCGGAAGCCATCGATACGCTGGCACAGGTGCTGATGCACTATCGCAGCTTTTTATACCTCGGAAGGGGCATCAACTATCCGGTGGCGCTGGAAGGTGCGCTGAAGCTGAAGGAAATCAGCTACATCCATGCTGAGGGTTATCCAGCGGGTGAGATGAAGCACGGCCCGATCGCGCTGATCGACTCCGATATGCCGGTGCTGGCGATTGCCCTGCGCGACCCGCTGTACGAGAAGATGATCAGCCAGATCGAACAGGCGAAGGCTCGCGGCGGGATCGTGATCGCCCTCGCAACTGAGGGCGACAGCGTGATCGCTACGAAGGCCGATCATGTGATTTATCTGCCGCCCGTGCCGGAGATGCTGAGTCCGGTGGTATCGGTGATCCCGCTTCAGCTTCTGGCCTATTCGATTGCCGTGCATCGCGGTGCCGATGTCGATCAGCCGCGCAATCTGGCGAAGTCCGTGACGGTGGAGTGAGGAGTAGATACGCATTACGCTAAGGTGTTTTGAGGCACATGGCCCCTTCCCCGTTTACAAGCGGACACGGCATGCCGTGTCCCTACCCTCCGCGTGTTTTGTAGGGGCAGTGGGTGTGTTGTCCGGCGTTTTATGAGATTCAATGGAAATACCTACCTTTGAAAACCCGGTCCCCCTCGGCAACAAGTTGTGCTACCGAGAGGGGACGGGTGGTGAGGTTTTAAAAGCGCGTAACAGCCTCTGTCCGATTACTGTCCGGGGATGCGTGCGATGACGGTCTGTGCAGCGGCGGGCTGGCCTGCGCCTGGTCCGCCGGAGACTGCACCACCGATGGCAGGCAGCGGCAGCAGTTCCTCGCTGCGGATGGCGAGCGTTGAAGACAGGTACAGCTCATCGACCAGCAGCTTGCCCGAAGGTGCATCAAGTTTGACTTGCACCTTGTAGGCCACGATGTCCGCTGGAATCAGTAACTGTTCCGAAAGGTCGAGTGTATAGGTGCCGCTGTTGAGCTGTGTCGGGTCGAGTATCAGCTTGACGTCAGTGCCGTTGTTGAGTGTCAGCTTTGCGACGGCCTTCAGTCCGCCGAAGATATTCTTGCCAGTGAAGTGTCCGACGAAACGCGCACTGGAGCTGTCCATCGCGCCGACCTGCTTGATCCCTGAGGAGAGGCCGGGTTTCCCCTTGATGAGCATGGCGCATTCGCCTGCATAGCTGACGTCCTTCGCGGCGGCGAGATCACTGCACTTACGCTTGGCCTTGTCTTTCGACGTCCAGTTGATCGCCTGGGCGGGGGACTCGCCAGGGACCTCGAAGCCGCCGTTCAGCAGCACGTTACGGACCGCCCCGTTGTTTGAGATCACATGGACGTTGAATCTGGTGCCATTGGGGATCAGAGTGAGATCCTCATTGTAGATGTACCATATGCCGTCTGTGTCGCTATACCACACGCCGACTTCACTGTCGTTATAAACGCCATAGTTCTGGGCGACAATGACCTGGGCGTAGGGGTTGTTGTTCAGATAGGGGTTATTCAGAGGGGTATAAATATCGTTGGAATTGTCCCCTGTGACCTTGGTGTGGACGAATGTCGTTTCGCTGGCTTCTTTCACGATCACGTTGAAGGCCACACTGGTCTGCATCGCGGCCGAATCCTGATTGAAGATCAACCACTTGTCGTGTACCTCACTGTAGTACACACCGAGCGAGTGATTGTGATAGACACTGCTGGCATCCCAGTTTGCCGCGACAAACAGGATGGCATTGGGTTGGTTATTGGTCAGTGGA
This sequence comes from Chloroflexota bacterium, assembly GCA_023430545.1. Classification (GTDB taxonomy): domain Bacteria; phylum Chloroflexota; class Anaerolineae; order Aggregatilineales; family Phototrophicaceae; genus JAEZAF01. The sequence continues at coordinate 9,107 of JAEZAF010000139.1, read as the reverse complement.
TTGTCAATGATGGTGGCATCGGCGCTGATGTTGCTCGGCTGACTGGTATGTAGGAAGACATTGCCGCCCAACCCCTGCGCCATAATGTTGAAGTAGGTGTCTGGCACAAATGGTATGTTGAAATCCTGATTGAACAGCGACCACCGTTCGCTGCTGGTGTACCAGATTCCAAGGGGATACGGTACCACTGCTGTTCCGCTCGGATCACCGCCGGCGTTCCAGTTGTGGGTATAGAACACAACAGCGTTGGTGTTGGTGTTGGTGAGCGGAGAGCTGAACTCGGTCCAGTTGGAGCTGTTCGTCGAAGGAGATGAGAAGTGAAGGATGGCGTTGCTGTTGGAGACTGGCTCTCCAACCAGGCGTCCTTCCTGTGCAGAGGCGAAACCAACACTCATGAAGATAAGGGAAACCATGAGTCCGATTAAAATCAGAAGCCTTGAAGGACGAAGAGACATGTTCATTGCGGGCCTGCCTTCGAAGTATTCTTTTACGTTACTTTCAGTGTAAAGGCATGAAGTTTCTCATCAACAGTTTATAAATGACTTTTTATGACTTTTACGATGGTTTTATAGTGCGATATTTCACAACCGCCTGATTGCTGCCAGTACAGAGCCACAGTTCGGCGATTGGTTTTTCTCGGTTTATGGCGTGTGCTATACTCCGTTTATTCCTGATTTATCTCACCCTATGTCCGTGCGATGTCTCTGCGCATGATCTGCCAGACGATCGTCGTGACATTGAACACTTTAGAAGGACGTTATGCGCCACTTTATTGACCTTGTTGACTGGTCCACCACCGAACTCCACGAACTGTTACAGCTTGCGATCGAGATAAAGCGGCAGCATAAAGCCGGGAATGATCAGGCGCGCCTGCAGGGTAAAATCCTCGGCATGATCTTTCAGAAACCGTCACTGCGGACGCGTGTATCGTTTGAAGTGGGGATGAAGCAGCTCGGCGGGCATGCGATCTATCTCAGCCCGAATGAGATCGGATTGGGCAAGCGTGAAAGCATCCCGGATGTGGCGCGGGTGCTCTCGGGTTATGTGAACGGTATTATGGCGCGGGTGTTCGATCATCAGCATCTGACCGAGCTGGCGCAGTGGGCGTCGGTGCCGGTGATTAACGGCCTGAGTGATGATTCGCATCCGTGTCAGGCCATGGCCGACATCCTGACCATTTATGAGCATTTTGGCCGCACCGAGGGACTGAAGTGGGCTTATATCGGGGATGGTAACAATGTGGCGGCTTCGTCGCTGCTGGCTGCCGCCAATTTCGGCATCGACTTTGTGACGGCGACCCCCAACGAGTATCGCATCCCACAGTCCGCTGTCGAGATCGCACAGCCGCTGATCATGCGCAACGAGATCGAGTTCACGCAGGTTGAGTCACCCGAAGAAGCGGCCCATAATGCCGATATTCTTTATACTGATACGTGGATCAGCATGGGGCAGGAAGATGAGGCTGCGGAACGTGAGGCGATCTTCCGCGATTATCAGATCAATGAGAAGCTGCTGAAGGCAGCCAAGCCCGGTGCGATTGTGCTGCACTGTTTACCGGCGCATCGCGGTCAGGAAATCGTCGATGAAGTGGCCGACGGTCCACAGTCCCGGCTCTTCGAACAGGCCGAGAACCGCCTGCATGCCCAGAAGGCGATCCTTGTGAAGCTGATGGGTGCATAACGCAATCACATGATTTGCTGAAACTCGAGTGATTCTATTAAAACAAAAGTGATGCTCGACTGTACAATAGTAGCTGTAATGATCTGAGCATCACTTGACCGGACGCGCAGGCTCAGACGCCGTCCCGAATGAGAGAGCACGAGGCTATGGCTGGAAATCGAGAAGCCTATCAAACGTATATGGAAGCCGGACATAACGCCGTCTGGGAACAGAACTGGGCGCAGGCGATCCGTGGCTATATGGCGGCTGTCCGCGAATTCCCTGAAGACCCGGAAGCCCATATCGGGCTGGGCTACGCACTGCTGCGTTCCAATCGGCTGGAAGAAGGGCTGAAGGTTTATAACCGCGCCCATCAGCTTTCCCCCGATGACCCTGTGCCGCTTGAAAAAAGCGCGGACATCCTTGAACGTATGGGACGCCTGAAAGAAGCCGCCCAGCAGTATGTCAAAGTCTCCGATATCTATCTGGGGATGCGCGACCTTGATAAAGCGATTGGCAACTGGGAACGTGCCACACAGCTCACCCCAGGGCTGGTGAGCATCCATGCCAAGCTTGCACAGGCGTATGAGCGTGTAGGGAACAAGCGCCGCGCCATCCGCGAATATCTGATGCTGGCCTTTAACTTCCGCCGGATGAACGATCTGGACAAGGCGATCAAGGCGGTGGAACGGGCGCTGCGGCTGGACCGCAACAATCCGCAGGCGCTGAACATCATGCGTGCGCTGCGCTCCGGTGGGGATGTGATCCTGCCGGAAGATGACGACAAGCCGACCATCAAGCCACGCCAGCGCATCGAAGATGATTTCCAGTTTGAAATCAGCGAGCGCGAAAATGTCGGCGAGGCGAATCCGCTGGGGCCGATGGGCGAGGCGATGGAAAGCGCGCTCGGAGCACTGGCCTCTTACGTGATCGAGGGAGGCAATCTGGATATGTCCAGCGCCTACGCATTACAGGGGATGGAGAGCCAGCGTCAGGGGCTTTATGGTGAGGCGGTGGCGGCCTATCAGCAGGCGGAAAGCACCCTGCGTCATCCCGCGCTCAAGCTGAACCTCGGCGTGCTGCTGGTGCTGCAAGGCCAGGCAACCGACGCGGTCAAGCATCTCGGTGAAGCGATGCTGGACCCATCACTGGCATCCGGGGCGATGCACGCGCTCGGTCAGGCCTATCATCAGACCAACCGCCAGAAGCAGGCCTCGCGTTATCTGATCCAGAGCCTTCAGGCGGTGGATTCCAGCCTGGCGATGAATGCCGAAGAAGAAGCGGAACTTCAGTCGGTCTATGACCGGCTGTACACTGCACTTGAGGAAACCACCGACGAAGCGATGAGCGCGATCAATGCGCGTTTCCTCAGCCTGCTCAACGGCAAGGACTGGAAACAGCGCGTGGCGGAAACGCGGCGGCATCTGGACGAGGTGATGCGCTCCGGCGGCGCTGGCGGCGCACGCGACTTCCTGACGGCCAGCGGCTCCGACGAGCTGACGGAAACCGTCACCCGCATCGACCGCTATATCCGTCAGGGTTTTTATACGCTGGCGATGGACGAAGCGCACCGCGCGGTCGAGGTCTCGCCGTTCTATCTGCCAGTACACATCCGCATGGCGGAAGTCATGATGCGCGAAGGCCGTGTCCGTCAGGCGATCAACAAGTACAATACCGTCGCCCGTGCCTATCTGGTGCGTGATGAGAAGGAACGGGCTGCTTCGATCCTGACTGAAGTGCTGGAAATGGCTCCGCTGGACATCAGCGTCCGCCAGAGCCTGATCGAGATGCTCGAAACTGAAGGGCGTCACGAAGAAGTGCTGGACCAGTACATTCAACTGGCGCGGAATTACAATCAGCTTGGCAATTTTGACCTCGGACGTGAGACGTTCGCGATTGCCGAACGGTTAGGAAAGAAGATCAACGCATCGACGGACAAGATGGTGCTGATCAAACATCATATTGCTGAGATGGACCGCATGCGCGCCGATATACGACGGGCGCAGCGCGTGTATGAGGAGATCGTCGATCTGTCACCGCACGATGAGCGGGCCTATCGCGCGCTGGTGGATATTTACTTCGGGCAGGGGAATACCGTCGAAGGCATCCGTCGACTCGATCAACTGCTGGAGATTTATGCCCGTGGCCGTCAGGTCAATAAGATCCTTCAGGTATTACAGGAGCTGGTCAAACAGTATCCGAAGGATATGGGGCTGCGTTCGCGGCTGGCCGGGATCTTCGTCCGGCTGGGGCGGGGCGGTGACGCGATTGAAAATCTGGATGCACTGGGCGAACTTCAGCTTGAGGCCGGCCTGCACCGTGATGCGGTGACGACCATCCGGCAGATTATCCGGCTGAAGCCGACGAATATTAACGATTATAAACGGCTGCTGGTACAGCTTGGCGGAGGAGCCTAGAAAGCCCGGTGGGGCGGCTCTCTCGACTGCGGCCGTGCATGTCGCAGTCGTAAGGCAAGCGAGGGCTTGAGGTCAATAAAACCGTGTGGAACTGATTTGGTCGCTTGAGAGTTTTAATTTACGTGCGCTGATCGATGTCCTGATCGTGGCCCTGTTTTTCTTCGGGGTCAGTTTTCTCTTTCGTGGAACCCAGGCGCTGGCACTTCTTCGCGGCACCATCCTGACGGTGGTGGGCCTGATTATGCTGTCGAGCATTTTACAGCTTCAGGCCCTGGGATGGGTGCTCCAGAATCTGCTGACAGTGCTGATCGTCGCGATCCCGGTGATCTTCCAGCCGGAACTGCGCCGTGCGCTCGAACAGCTAGGCCGTGGCAATATCCTCGCCAACCGTAAAACGCCGGAGACGATGCGCACTAAAGTGATCGACGAGATCTGTCAGGCGGCGGAACGTCTGGCGGAGCGGCGGCACGGGGCGCTGATCGTCCTTGCGCGTAACAGTTCCCTTCAGGACTATATTCGCACCGGCATTCCAATGGACAGCGAACTCAATGCGCCTATTCTGCTCACCATTTTCTGGCCGCGGACCGAGCTGCACGACGGCGCGGCGATCATCGACAATCGTGGACGGATCGCCTCTGCCGCGTCGGTGCTGCCGCTAACGGCCAGCCGTAACCTTCCCAGCCGCAAGATGGGGACGCGCCACCGCGCCGCGCTTGGCATCACTGAAGTGACTGATGCGCTGTGTGTGATCGTCTCGGAAGAAACCGGCAAGATTGCGGTCACCAATGGTGGCCGCATGGTCTCACGCCTCGACACCGAACGCCTGCGCACCCTGTTGAACGCCTTTTACGGCTCCGACCAGACGAAGGCGGAGACACCGTTCGGGCGGGCGTGGGAATGGATGCAGTCGAATGTCAGTCGTTTGCAGAGTCGGATCGAGCACCTGTAATGCAAAGACCTACCGCCTTCACCAATAACGCCGCATGGTTTATCGCGTCGCTTGGGCTGGCGTTCATCGTCTGGATGATCGCCACCTCTCAGACGGACCCGTTCGTGCAGGAGAGCTTTTCCAATATTCAGGTGCAGGTGATCCAGTCTCCGGGGATGCTGATTACCAATACGGCTACTCTTCGCCGCAGTGTGACGGTAAATGTACGTGCTCGTCAGTCGGTCATGAACCTGCTGACGAACGAAGACATCATCGTCCATGCCGATCTGACCGGCCTTGGCCCCGGACCTCAGGTGGTGCAGCTCGTCGCCACGGTGTCCCAGTCACGGCAGGCGACTGCGGATACCAAACCCTCGCAGCTTACCTTTGTACTGGAACGCGAAAGCCGCGAACAGAAGCCGGTGGAGATCAATATTCTGGGTGATCCCCCGGCAGGCTTCATCGCCGGGACACGCACCACCAGCGAGACGCAGGTGCTGGTGACCGGTGTGGCCTCCAGAGTGCAGCAGGTGGATCGACTTGAAGCACAGGTGAATCTCAGTGACCGGCGCACCACTTTCAGTGAGGAAGTCGAGCTGACCCCAGTGGATGCCGATGGTATCCGCATTTCGGATGTCACTGTCGCACAGCCGGTGCGTGTGACGATCGAGATCGCACAGGATGATGCGGTCGAAGTTGTCTTCGTTACACCAGATATTGACCGTTTGTCACTGCCACCGGGATATATCTATCAGGGTGTGATCGACTATAACCCCAAGACGATCTCCGTCACCGGTTCAGAGGCAAGTCTGGTATCACTTCCAGATACCTTACAGACCCAGCAGATCGATCTTTCCGGCTTTACCACATCGGCTACGGTCAATATAGATGTTATTCTGCCGGAAGGTATCTCTCTGGTCGAGCCGGGGCAGCGGATCGAAGTGCAGATCGGTATCGAACCCCGTGAGGAAATCCGTCAGATTAACGATGTGCCGGTGAGTGTGATCGGTCGCAATCCCGATACCCGCGTGCGCATCGTCCCCAGTGTGGTCACGGTGCTGGTGCGTGGGCCGCAGCCGCTGGTGCAGGATCTGACGGCGGAAAATGTCAGTGTCACTGTCGATGTACAGGGGCTGGATCTGGGCGATGATTACGACCTCGTGCCGGAAACCACGATCACGGGGCCATCCCTGAACGGCGCTGTGATCCCGCCAGAGGACATCTCTATTTCCGTGCTGCCAGTCAGTATCGCGGTCGCGATCGAACCGCTGGTGGAAGGCGATTGATCTGATCGGCTAATTGGCGGCAGATGATGTTCGCTGTGCAGGTTGGTGGCGCTGCTGATGCTGCTGAATCAGCTCCGCATACAGATCGACAACGGCATCCATCGCCGCTTCCCATGTCTGCGTCTCGGCGAAAGCACGTGCGGCTGTACGCCCCTGTGCGCGGTGGTCGGCATCCGTGACCAGACGGCGCACGCCTTCAACCAGCGCGGCGGTATCCCCGACATCGAAGCTGTAGCCGTTCACGCCTTCCGTGACCAGATCGGTCACACCGCCGACCCGTGCCGCCACCACTGGCAGACCGGCGGCCATCGCCTCTGTGACGACCAGCCCGAAGGTCTCCAGTGCTGAGGGGAAGACGAAGACATCCGCGCTGGCATAGGCTTCGGACAGCGCCTCACCGCGCAGATAGCCCATGAAACGCACCGGCAGACCGGCGAAGTGCTGTTCCAGTCTGGCGCGATCCGGCCCATCCCCAACCAGGGCCAGCCGAGTGCCGGGGACCTGCTCCAGCACTGACCGGAGCTGACGGAGCTGTTTTTCCGCTGAAAGCCGTCCGACGTACAGCAGGATCATCTCATCAGGATGGCCGTCTGAGAGCGCATTTCGCATGGACTCTGACTGGAAGCGGGGATGAAAGCGTTCGCTGTCAACCCCTCGCCCCCACAGTCGCACATTGCGGATGCCAAGCTGATGCATTTCGCGCTGCATCAGGCGGGATGGTGCGAGGGCAGTATCAGCAGCATTAAAGACCATGCGCGCCGCCCGATTGACCAGCGGCTCGATAACGCCAATCCCGTAATGATGGGTGATGCGCGGCAGGTCGAGATGCAGCGATGCCACCGCCGGAAGCCGCATCTGTTTTGCGATCAGCAGACCGGCATTTCCAGCGACCATCGGCTGAAGCACATGTACAATCTCTGGCTGAAAGACCCGAATCTCGCGGTAGCTGTGAATCAGCGGCAGGCCGAGTTTCATTTCCCTGTAAAACGGAAAGGCCACGGATGCCACGCTCAGCACCCGTGTGTCCGCATATTGTGTCAGGCTGTCCGGCCCCATATGAGGCACAACCAGCAGTGACTCCACGCCGCGCTTTGCCAGTTGGTCCAGCAGCAGGCAGATGACGGTGACAAGGCCATCGACCTTCGGCAGAAACGTATCCGTAAAAAGTACAACCCGCATTCAACCGTCCGTATCTGAAACACCCGTCAGGCCATCAGTTGATCCCCGGTCTGTAGGTGATTTGGGCTTCTTCTCGCTGATATGATGGCCGGTTGTCTCACGACGCTGGGCATCCAGCGCGGCAAAGGTAGACAGCGCCACAATCGAGCGTACATCGTCACCGGCCTGAAGTGCCTGCACTGGCGCACCGAGTCCCAGCAGAATCGGGCCGACGACTTCGGTATCACTCAGGCGTGACAGCAGCTTATAGCTGATATTGGCCGATCCGAGATCCGGGAAGACCAGTACATTGGCATCCTTGACTTCACTGAACGGGAAGCGCTGTTCCATCAGTGCCGGGACCAGCGCGGCGTCGGCCTGCATTTCACCGTCAATCTTCAGATCTGGGCGCTGTGCCTTGACCAGTGCCAGTGCATCGCGCACCTTATCGGAAAGCGGATGGCGTGCGCTGCCGAAGTTCGAAAACGACAGCATGGCGATGCGTGGTTCGATTTCCAGCGACTGCACAAAGTCCGCCACCAGAATGCTGATCTGCGCCAGCGTCCGGGCATCCGGGTCGATATTCACGGTCGTATCGGTGAAGAAGTAGACATTGCCACGGGCGATGATGATATACACACCGCTGGCAACCGTTGTGCCTTCTTCCGTGCCGCACAACTGAAGTGCAGGCCGGATGACATCCGGATATTCGCGGGTGATGCCGCTGACAACCGCATCTGCATCACCGTTGATGACCATCGCCGGGGCGAAGTAATTACGGCTGCGCAGCATGGACTTCGCCACCGCTGGCGTGACACCCTTGCGATGTCGCAGCGCGTAGATCAGATCCTGATACTGCTGCTGGCGTGTATCTTCGTCGGGATTGACGATCTGCGGCTGAAATTTCAGGCCGATTTCATCGATCACCTGACGGATACGTTGTTCATCACCGAGCAGGATCGGGATGCCGATGCCTTCCTCATAGACCTGTGCCGCGGCGCGGATCACCTTTGCTTCTTCGCCTTCAGGGTAGACGATGCGCTGTTTGTGGCCTTTGCGCACCTTGTTGGCAACACGGTTGCGGAACTGGTTGGCAAAACCCTGACGGCGAATCAGGTCTTCGCGGTAAGCCTCGATGTCAATCTGACGCCGCGCCACACCGCTGTCCATTGCGGCTTTGGCAACTGCGGGTGCCACCCACAGCAGCACACGTGGGTCCAGCGGTTTGGGGATCAGATAATCAATCCCGAAGCGCAGCGCTTCCACGCCATAGGCGTCAAGGATCGTATCTGGCACTTCCTGATGCGCCAGCTCCGCCAGTGCTTTAGCGGCGGCCAGCTTCATCTCTTCGTTGATCTGGGTGGCATAGACATCCAGTGCGCCGCGAAAGATAAACGGGAAACCGAGTACGTTGTTGATCTGGTTGGGGAAGTCGCTGCGGCCTGTCCCGATCAGCGCATCCGGGCGGACTTCACGTGCCAGCGGCGGCATGATCTCCGGCGTGGGATTTGCCATCGCGAAGATGATCGGATTAGGGGCCATTGTCATGACCATCTCTGGTGTCAGTACACCCCCGGCAGACAGTCCCAACACCATATCCGCGCCGACCAGCGCTTCGGCGACGGTCCGCGCTTCGGTGGGCTGAGCAAACTGCGCCTT
>JAEZAF010000157.1 GCA_023430545.1 Chloroflexota bacterium | reverse complement strand
ACCATCTGGGCGCAGACACACAGCGAATCGGCAATGCCGCGCTGTGTCACCTGCATCGGATTGCCGAACAGGTCTTCCTTGCCGCGCTCATCCTGAATCGGGCGGAATCCCGCCATTGAGAGCGCGATGCCGGTTGTCCCCCATCGACCGGGGACCAGCCAGCTATCCGTCAGGATCACGCCGACATCGGTGTTCAGGCGCTGACGCACCTCACGGCGGATGTCAGCGGCGGTGCGGTACGGGTCTTCCGGGAACAGCACGACTTTTCCGGCGGGGATATTCGAGCGATCCAGTCCGGCATTCGGTGAGATGATGCCGTCCTTGTGGGTCAGCAGAAAGCCCATCTGAATCCCGCCGAAGATCTCGTCCGCTTCCTGAAGGACAAGCTGCGCCAGCCGGGGGTTCATCTGATAGCGCTGCGCCAGTGCCTCACCTTCCGGTGTGACAGCGATGTCGTCGAGGTCCAGCACGCGCCCTTCACTGATCGCGGCGTATTTGCTGGAGACCGCCAGAACATCGCCATCCTGAAGTGTGACTTCATTTGAGGTGAGGCAGTCTACCAGTGTGGCGTACAGATCAAACGTGTCCTGCTGTAGCGGTGCCCTGACCGGCAGCACCATCAGCGGTTGTGAAATCATAGGGAAGATGTTCCTGACTCTGTGTGAAATTTTGGGAATGGTCCGTATCGTAGCAGCAGCCCCGGTCAAAGACCAGATGGACGATGCCAGTGACCGACCTAAAGGACGTTGCCGGTCCCCAGCCGCACCCGCAGCATGAGATCGTCTTCCGGTTCGGATTTATCGGACAGGATGGCGAGCGTATCAATGCGGATTTCCCAGCGGAAGTCGCGCTCGCTTAGCAGACGGATGACATGGGGCAGCATCTCATGATCGACATCGCGGTGCGTCAGGGTGATGTGTGGCCTCCAGCGCTCTGGATGATAGTATGGGCTTGGTTCGGCAGCGGCGGCGGTCAGCGGACCCCATAACTGCGCCTGAATGTTGATCAGTTGAAGGCTGCGGATCACCGGCACGAACAGCACCGGCTCGGCCCCGGTGAAGATGCCTAAACCGTTGGTCTGGATGGTGAAGGGCGGGTTTTCAGAGGCGAAACGGCACAGAATACGCTCAACTTCATCGCAGTTGTATTTCGTCGAGAGATGCAGCGAGAAATGTGGGATCGGCGCGGCGGATACGCCATGCACGCCGAACTTCTGCCGGAACTCCGCCCACAGCGCTTCGACTTTCGCCTCATGTTCTGCATCCAGCAGCGCGGTGACACCGTACATGAAACTCTCCGTGATCTGACTCTGCATCCATTATACGGCTTCCGATGAGCAGCACGGGCATGAAAGGTGAAGAGCAGATCAAAAAGCTGCATCTGAAATCCAACGGCATTCTGAGATCAGCGGATGTCTCTAAAGATCGTACTGTAGGGACACGGCATGCCGTGTCCGCTGACAATTCGGATACCTCGGAATAGCTCTTACGTCTTCCGGTCAATCACGAACATCGGCACGACCGAACCCTGACCGGCGGTGACGTTCAGCAGCGTCGCGGAAGACAGACGCGTCAGGCAGCTTCCGACATACTGCCCGCCGAAGACATACGGGTCGGCATCCACATAGCGCCTGCTGATGTCCAGTGTGCCGTCAACGATCATCGGGAAGTCACGCTGGACCATCTCCACACGTTCCTGTACGACAAACGGTGTCGTCAGGGCGTGGCGCATCGTCTTTTCCCATTCTTCCTGGGAGGTTTCCCATCCGATGACCACGCCTGCGCCGCCGTATTCGTCGTTGGGCTTCAGCACCAGACGGTCACGGTTATCGGAGATAAAGTCCAGCAGATCAACCTGTTTCTGACCGTAGCTGGTTTTGCGATCCTGCACGCGGCGCGTCCACGGGATGTGCCGGTGAATCGCCTCGACTTCGTGTGCGGTAAACAGGTGTTCGTTGTTTTCGTCACTGAGGAAGGCGAGGCTGGCTTTCTTGGCGAGTAATTTGGCGCTGAACGAGTTGGTGATGAACACGGCCTGATCGCGCACTGCCCGGATCACGGCAGAGTCCATGCCGAGGCGGTGGACGAGTTCAGTCGCCAGCACGCGCTTATACAACAGGTCGATGCGGAAATCCTCATACCACAGCTTACCGTCGCGGTATTCCAGTTCGCGTGGGTCACACAGGACGGTCTTATAACCCTGCTTCTCGAACTGCTCGGCGATGATACGGTGTTCATTCTTGGTCGGCACTTCCACCCAGTCCACAATGCCGATCTGCGGGACATCTCTGCCACCCCAGTCCTGATAGGCATCCGTCAGGCATTTGACCAGATGCGGCATCCCCGGTGTGGGATAAACCTGATACCGTTCCTGAAACTGGTGCATTACATCCAGTTCCATAAACATCTGTGTCAGCACATCCCCGTAGCCGATGCCCGCTGGAGTCTCCGCATTGTATTCGACAAACTGAAGATAGCCGTCAGCCACGCGGTAGAAGGCGTCCAGCCGAGAGGATGACCACGGAACGGTGATGCGGGCATCGACATCGACACAGCGCATCTCTTCCTCGAAGGGTTCGAGATCAAGCTGGCTGCGCATATCAGCATCGATCATGCAGGCGGCGTGCATCTTGGCGAAGGCGCTCAGGACGAGGGCAGTGCGGGTTTGCAGATATTCCCATGCAGGGCGGTCATAAAACTGGGGGCGCAGGGTGCGGCAGACCGGGACAGTGCCAAAGCGCAGATGGCGATCCTCGAGATGGCTCATCATGATCTCGTGCGTTTCCTGCGCCAGCGCCGGATTCAGTAAGCTGTGATAGTACTCAATCGCCTGATCTAACATGCTGTCCCCTCACCTTCTTTTACAGGGCTGAACGTGCGACAGCCCTGTCTGAATCAATTGCGGTGCTCTTATCTGCTGAACGGTAACTTCTGCTGCGGTGAGTTGACGGTGACGCTGGTGCGACCTTCCGATGAACGGCGCTGCCGCATCTTCAGGCCGCTCCTGTCACGAACGGATCATCGTCCCCCACTGATAGCGGTCACGGGTCCCTTCGCTGGATTTCGCCAACCGGATCGCCATATCCGCCATATGCGTCACCATCCAGTTGAAATGGACCTGTCCCAGCGAATTGATGTCCATATCCGGTGCGGGATTCATAAAGTCGATCGCGTAGGGGATCTCGTCCTTGATAGCGTATTCGACGGTGTTCATATCGTAGTTGAGGGCGCGGCACAGCGTCAGCGAGTCGCTGTAGAGGCGTTCGTAAAGCGCATCGGAGAAATCATGTTCCTCGAAGTAATGGTGCGCCCCGTGCTGGCCGGGTTTGTACTTCATGATGCGCACTTCCTGCTGTCCCAGTACCATGCAGCGGGCGTAGTTATCCCACTGGATGAATTCCTGCATGACCATCGTCATCATGCCGGACTGATCGTAGCGGTACCACAGTTCGTCGAGGTTGTGGCAGATGTAGACATCGCGCCAGCCACCACCATAGGCATCCTTGAGCACTACCGGGAACCCGCCGACCGCATCCACCAGCCGCTGCCAGTCGATAGGGAAGACGAGATTGCGCAGGCTCTCGTTATGGACGATGCCGGGGACGTAGCTGTGATTGGGCAGCACGACCGTGCGCGGCGAGGCGATGCCGAGTTTGTCGGCCAGTGATGCATCGAAGAACTTGTCATCCGCCGACCACATGAACGGATCATTGATGACTTTGACCCCTTGCAGTGCGGCGTTCTTCAGGTAGGAGCGGTAATAGGGGACTTCGTGCGAGATGCGGTCGATGATCACGCGATAGCCGACCGGCTCATTCATCATCGAGCCGCCAATCCTGACGTATTCGGCGATGACGCCTTCGTCGCGGCGGTTCACTTCCTCAATAAAGGCAGGCGGAAACGACCATTCGCGCCCAACCAATAAGCCAACCCTGAGCGGTCCGGTGCCGGATTGCTGATCCGCCATTTTTGTATCCCCTTTGTGGTGATTCTAAAATATCATCTCAAAAACATACTTTGGGTGTGCGGAGCGAGTATAGACGGCCTGCATCAATGTGACCTCGGATGAAATACACAAATCAGTCATGCCCGCCGATGTAATGCTGCACCATCCGCTCCCAGTACGGCCAGTCGTGCGCCCAACCGTCCCATTCGCGCAGCGCGTTGCCGATGCCTTTATTCCACAGCTTGGCGGACAGGGCGCGTGCGGTCTCCGTCAGGCGGTCATCGCGTCCACCCGCCATGATGATGTCGAGCCGGCGAAGCTGCTCCAGCCGGTGCCATTCGTGCTCATTGTCGATGAAGTCCATCGGATTATTGAAGTAAACGTGTTCGCCGCTCCAGCCGTCCGTCCAGCCGCGAATGTCGTAGATACCGCTTAAACCGATGATGCGGTTGACCTGATCCGGATGGCGCAGACCGAAGTTCATGGCGTGATACGCGCCAAAGCTCGCGCCGATGGTGATCAGAAACGGGTTGGAATTCTTCTGGCGGCTGAGCGGCAGCACTTCATTCAGCAGATAGTTATCGTACTCGGTCTGGCGCCATGCCCGTGCCCCCGGATGCTTCCAGCGGGCATACCAGCTTTCCTCGTCCACACTGTCCACGCAGTAAGCCTGAATCCAGCCCTGTGAGATATGATGACCGAGCACGCGGGTGAGCATTCCACGATCTTCCCACTCGTAGAAGCGGCCTTTCGAGGTCGGGAAGACCAGCAGGCGTGCCCCTGCATGGCCCATCACCAGCATTTCCATGTGGCGATTGAGAGAGGGACTCCACCAGCGATGATGCTCACGATGCATAAGTTAACCTGTCTGAGCGAGGCAGCGGATGAAATGGGATCGATGCAGAAAACTTTGATGTAAGGATTTTATCCACTGGTAAAAGAAGTGCAAAAAGAGCCGCCTGACATCACCGCGCAGGTCGCGATTTAGACCGGGTTATGACATACTCTGGCAATGGATCCATTCACATCACCCAATATCCTTATGACTGAAACTCAACCGTTGGATAATCATCGCGTCGCCGGTGTCGATATTGGCGGGACATTTACCGATCTGGTACTGAGCGCGGACGGTCAGCTTCATATTCACAAGCTGCTGAGCACGCCGCATGATCCCTCAGTCGCGATGCTGGCCGGACTGCATGAAATTCTGCGGCAGACACTTGGCACGGATGATCTGACCGTGCTGGAACATGTTGCACACGGCTCCACCGTAGCCACCAACGCGATTTTAGAGCGCAAAGGCGCACGCACCGCCCTGATCACCACCAAAGGCTTTCGCGATCTGCTGCTGATTGGCCGTCAGAACCGGCCCGATCTCTACGCGCTGTACCCGACCATCCCGCCGCCGCTGATCCCGCGTGAATGCAGCTTTGAAGTGCCGGAGCGTCTCGATCATACCGGAGGAGTACTGACGCCGCTGGACATAGACGCGCTCGATACGGTCATCGACCAGATCGCGGCGCTGACTCCGCCGGTCGAAGCGGTGGCGGTCTGCCTGCTGTACAGCTTCGTCAACCGAGCACACGAACACGCCATCCATAAACGGATGCTGAAACGAGGCTGTGATTGGAAGATCGTGCTGTCATCGGATGTACTGCCAGAGTTCCGCGAATATGAACGGGCGAGCGCCACCGCACTCGAAGCCTATGTGCGTCCGGTGATGTCGCGCTATATCGACCGGCTCCAGTCGGTGCTGCCAGTTCCGCTGCGCATCATGAAATCCGACGGCGGCGCGATGGACGCCGCAAAGGTCGAATCACAGGCCATCCAGACCGCGCTCAGCGGACCCGCAGCCGGGGTAATCGGCGCGTTTCATCTGGCGAAACTGGCCGGATTCGATCAGATCATCACTCTGGATATGGGCGGCACGTCAACCGATGTCGCGCTGTGCCCGGGAGAACTGGTGCGCCGTCCGGAATCATTGGTCGATGGTCTGCCACTGCGTATCCGTCTGCTGGATATTGAGACGATCGGCGCGGGTGGTGGCTCGATTGCGCGGGTCGATGCGGGTGGAGCGCTGCGTGTGGGACCGGAGAGCGCCGGGGCTGATCCGGGGCCGATCATCTACGGGCGCGGCGGCCAGCAGATCACCGTCAGCGATGCCAATGCGGTATTAGGGCGGCTGAATCCGTCGCGTTTTCTCGGTGGTCAGATGATGCTTCAACTTGAACCGGCGCAGCAGGCCATATCTGCACTTGGCGGACAGATCGGCATGGGAGTCGAAGCAGCGGCACGCGGTGTGCTGGCAATCGCCAATGCCAATATCGAACGGGCGGTGCGGCGCGTTTCGGTCGAGCGCGGCTACGATCCGCGTGATTTTACGCTGGTAGCCTTCGGCGGTGCGGGTGGACTGCATGCCTGTGATGTCGCTGAACGGTTAGAAATGCGCCGCGTGCTGATCCCACGTTATCCCGGTGTGCTGTGTGGCTTCGGCCTGCTGGTGGCGGATGTCACCCGCGATTACAGCCAATCCTTCATCAGTCTGTTGGATGAGACTGTCTGGGGCGGTATTAGGGTAACAGCAGTCGAACTGGTACAGAGGGCTGTGGTGGAATTCACAATTGACGACCTCGATGCACATGATCTGGCAGACACATTAGCGCTAAATCTGTCACTGGATATGCGCTATCACGGGCAGGCGTATGAGCTGTCGATTCCGCTTGATTTAGATGCACGGATCTTCGATCCCGAATGGTTTCATAGTCTGCACGAGCGCACCTATGGCTTCGCGCTCCGTGATCGTCCGCTTGAGGTGGTCAACGTGCGGCTTCAGGCTGTCCGGTTGACACACAAGCCGGTGATTCTGCCAGAACCGGTGAATGAACAGACGCTGACCGGACGTGAATTCGAGCGTGAGACGTTAAATCCCGGCACGACCTTCGACGGTGAGGCGCTGGTGTACCAACTGGACAGCACGCTGTACATCAAAGCCGGTTGGCGTGCGCAGGTCGATGCCTATCGCAATCTGATCCTGACGCGAATCGACCAACCGTAAAAGCAAAGTCTTATCATTATTTCGTATCACGTTGGCCTATGATTGGCAATGTGGACCGAAAATTCAAGGTAGGGACACGGCATGCCGTGTCCGCCGTTAGGCGTCACTCCATGCATCAGAATAAATACTAAAGGCCATCCACCTTGAATACACCGAAAACCACCGACATCCAGACTCACCCGCAGGCAGCCGGAAGTCTATCGCGGCGTCTGCTGATCGCCGGGGTGATTCTCGTGGCACTGGCGGCCTATGTGCTGGTGACGTGGCAGGTCTTCACGAAGCCGTTTCCCGGATTCAACGATTACACCACCGTCTGGGAAGCGTCGCGCTCCTACTTTTACGATGGCCTGGATCCCTACAGCCCTGAGACCAGCCTGAATATCCAGACGCGGCTGTATGGCCGCGCCGCTCTGCCGGACGAGCAGCCGAATCACTATGCCTATCCGTTTTATACTGTGTTTGCGTCGTGGCCTTTCATCCATTTTGAGTACACACTGGCGACGGCCATGTGGGTGGTGCTGCTTCAGGCGTGCCTGATCGGGGCACTGGTGCTGCTGCTGGACCTGTATCGCTGGAAGCCGAGTCCGGTGATGCTGGCCGCGTTGGTGATCTTCACCCTCGTCTGCTATCCGGGTGCGCGAGGGCTGCTTCTCGGCCAGATCAGTCATCTGGTGTACTTTTTACAGGTACTGGCATTGTGGGCACTGGTGCGGCGGCGTGATGCGCTGTCCGGTGTAGCGCTGGCCCTGACGACTTCCAAGCCGCAGATGGTCGTGCTGTTCGTCCCGCTGCTGCTGTTATGGGCACTGTCTCAGCGGCGCTGGCGTCTGATCGCGGCGTTCGTGATCACGATGGCCGTGCTGGTCGGGCTGTCCTTCCTCCTGCAGCCGGACTGGGTGGAGGGCTTCCTGTATCAGCTTCAGCTTTATCCATCCTATATCGAAGTCTCGACACCGGCATGGGTGCTGGCCGAATATCTGCTTGGGTTGGGGCGTGGGGCAGAGCTTGCGCTCAATGCCATCGGTCTGATCTTTGTACTGTGGACGTGGTTCGCGCTGATCGTCCAGCACAGACACGAGCGCTTCCTGTGGACGGTGATGGTCACACTGACCGTGACGCATCTTGTCGGCCTCCGGACGGCCAGCCCGCACTTTATCGTGCTGGTTATGCCGCTGCTGTTCTATCTGCGGGAATGGGCACGCCAGCGCAAACCGCTGTGGATCGCACCGACACTGTTCATGCTGTTCCTGCTGCCGTGGCTGCACTTCCTGCTGACGATTGGTGAGGCCAAGTTCGAGCATCCGACCGTGTTTCTGCCGATGCCATTACTGACACTGGCTGTGCTGATCCTCACCCGCCAGCAGTGGTGGAGTCACCCCTCACGTTCCGTCGATAAGTCCAACTGATTGACAGGCTGCGGCATTTTCTATATGCTTATTTAAATAATAAACCGACCGTCGGTTTATTATTCACCTGAAAGGTCATTATCCAATGCCGCGCGTTGTAAAACCCGAAGACCATGCCCTCAAGCGCAGTGAGATCCTGGATGCTGCCGAGCGCCTGATCTACACCAAAGGCTACGAGCAGATGACGGTTCAGGACCTGATCGACACACTGAAGATCTCGAAAGGCGCTTTTTATCACTATTTCCGTTCCAAGCAGGAAGTGCTCGAAGGCCTTGTGGACCGCTTGCAGGCGGACCTTGACCGCGTGTTGGAGCCGGTTGTCAATGACACCGGACTGACTGCCCTCGAAAAGCTTCAGGCGTTCTTCAACGTAATGGGACAGTGGAAGACCGATCAGCAGCCCGTTCTTCGCTCTATGCTGCGGATGCTGCGTCCGGACGAGAACGCGCTGTACATTCAGAAAGTCCGGCTGGCGCGTTTCCACAAGTTCAGTGAGATGCTGACCGTCATCCTTCAGCAAGGAATCCGGGAAGGCGTTATTACAACCGCCTCGCCTGAGGACCTGAGTCAGATCGTGGTTTCGCTGATACAGGCGCTCAATACCGCGCTGGCGATGCAGTTGTTTACAGCCGAAAGCAGTGAAGACCTCTTCGAGCGAATGACGCAGACCATTGCCGTTTATAAGGAAGCCACTGAACGGGTGCTTGGCCTGAAGCCGGACACGCTCTTTTTTGCGGACGACGACGTGCTGCGGCGCTGGGTAGTCCCCCTGAAAGACATGGAAGACACATCACAGGAGCCAACATGAGCAAAATCATCTTCCTCGGTTCACCCGCGCACGGCCACCTCAACCCGACGCTGCCGCTGGTCCACGAACTGGTACAGCGGGGTGAACAGGTGCTGTACTACAATCAGGAGGCGTTTCGTCCGCAGATCGAACGCGCCGGCGCAGCCTTCTGCCCCTATCCGGCGAATGAAGTCACTTCAGAGCGCATTACCGAACTGATGCAGCACGGTAATCTCGCCAATGTCTCCTCACTGATTCTGAAAGGCACTGAAAAGCTGCTGCCGTTTACGCTTCAGGAACTGGAACGCGAACAGCCCGATCTGGTGATCTTCGACTCGCTGGTGCTGTGGGGAAAAATGGCCGCGACACAGCTTGGCGTCCCCAGCATGGGTTCAATTACGCATTTCATTCTGGATGTCGCATCCATGCGGCTGACTGCGCGTGAATTCTTCGGAATGCTGCGCCAGTTTCTACCAGTCGTGCCTCGTCTGCTGCTTCGGCGTTTCCGGTTACAGCGCCGTTATCCGAAAGCCTATCCGTCTAAGACACCGCTCTTCCCGATCTGCGGTGATCTGAATATCGTGTTCACACTCAAGGATTTGCAGGCCCCCGTTCCCCTGATCGATGACACGTTTCGCTTTGTCGGCCCGTCGATTGACCCTGAAACCCGTGCAACCAGTGGCCAGCCTGCAATCGAGCTTCCAACTGAAGGAACGGTCGTCTACATCTCACTCGGTACGATTCATAACACCAATCCAGACTTCTATCGTGCCTGCTTCGACGCATTCGGAAGTTATCCGGCGACGTTCATTCTGTCCGCTGGCCGCCAGACCGACCTCAACCAGTTGGAGCCGATGCCGTCGAACTTCATCGTCAGGTCGAGTGTGCAACAGCTTGAGGTTTTACAGCGTGCCGATGCCTTTATCACGCACGGCGGGATGAACAGCATTCATGAGGGATTGTATTACGGTGTCCCGCTGATTGTCGTGCCGCAGCAGTTCGAACAGCTTTTGAATGGACGTATGGCGGCGGCAAGAGGGGCCGCTCTGGTGCTGGAGGGTCAGGTGTCCGGTGAGGGTATCCGCGCAGAGGATCTGCGTCAGGCACTGGATCAGGTGCTGACGCAGCCCGAATATCAGACGGCAGCAGCATCCCTTCAGCAAAGCCTGCGTGAATCGGGTGGATACCGTCAGGCAGCGGATGAGATTCAGGGATTCATTAGCAGCCGAAAGGCGAAATGAAACGAGTAGGAATAATCACACAGCTACGAAATTTCTGTAGGGACATCCAACGGGATGTCCGCGTGGTATGACATTGGTTAAGCTGGCGGACGCGCCAGACATGCGCAGACACGTTGCGGACACGGCAGTGCCGTGTCCCTACGCCGGTCTTCGTCTACGCAGATTCTGTTTCCGCTCAAATCAACTGATACCCATAGCGGAAGCGATTCTCAGGATCGTACTGCGCTTTCAGGGCCAGCAGACGTTCATACGTCTCCGGCAGATAGCCATCCTTTGCGCGGGTGCGTGCTTCCTTGCCTGTGAGGAAGTTGAGATAGACCCCGCTGTGCAGATGTGGTTTCAAAGCCGCCTTATAGGTCTGCATATAGGCGTGGACGGTGCTGTAGATTTCCGGTGTTGGGGCCATGCCTGCCATCTGAAGGTAATACTCGGCATCCCGGTGACTGACAGCGCTCGTATCCGGCGCGGCGCGGTGAATCGCCCCACCTGCATGACGGATTTCGGTCATAAACAGCGGGCCGTCGGGATGGGTCGTATATTTCACGATCAGGTCAATCGCCTCATCGCTCAGGGTGTTGAGCATGGCATGGGACCCGGTCCCGCTTGACGGTTCTTTCGGGTCGTTGCTGATCGTGCCGACTTCTGAGAATGGCATCACACGGAAGGTACTCGCACTTGGAGCCTGCCAGTCCAGCCACGGCTGAATCCACATCGCTCCCTGACGCATATCCGCTCCACTGTAAGCAGCGCGGACGACGACCTGAATCTGACCGCGCATCGCTTCGGGGACCATCGGGATATTGGGGAAGCGCATCACACCAATCGAAGAAGTGACTTCATCCGGCAGATTGCGTGTCCAGTCGCGAAAGAAGCGGAAGGCATCCGCCGCCATCTCACCCGGATAGATCAGAAAGCCGCCGTAAAGCGATGCGACCGGATAAACCGTAAATTCCAGCGCGGTGATCGCCCCGAAATTGCCACCGCCGCCGCCGCGCAGTCCCCAGAACAGATCGCTGTTCTCGTCAGCGCTGGCACGGCGTAAGCTGCCATCGGGGGTCACAATCTCCACCGCGTGAACACTGTCCACCGCCAGCCCATAGTGACGTGCCAGCCAGCCGATCCCGCCGCCCAGACTATAGCCGACCACGCCCACCCAGGGTGACGATCCCAGCAGCGGGGCGAGGCCGTGCGGTGTGACGACCGCCAGCACATCTTCCCACAGCGCACCCGCTTCGGCACGGACGATGCGCTTCTCGACATCAACGCTGACCTGCTTCAGGCGCGAGGTGAGGATCAGCAGGTTGTCATCTGATGGCACGTGCAGGCCATGCCCCGTGGACTGAATGCCGACGCCGAGATCATTTTCCCGCGCAAACTGAACCGCGGCGATCACATCCTGCGTATTATCAGGTAGGAGGATCAGCGCCGGATGCTGGTCGGTGGTGCGGTTCCACGGCTGGCGCGCCTGTTCATACTCCGGGTCGTCGGGCGTCAGTACGACACCGCTGATCCTGGCCTGTAAATCCTGAATATTCAGGCGCTCATGGAGGTTGATTTTATGCGGGTAAGCCATGATGTGAGTCCCTCATCTGTATAGAGATATGCAGCAGTGTGTTGCGTATTTACAAGCGCATCCACACAATAAGACTGAAGAAAAACACCGTCAACCAACAGGAACACGCGTTCTGTTGCATATGCGACACAGGAGGCAGAATTGGTGCAGAACTCGAATGCAAAAGATGATTTACGGGTACAGCGCACGCGCAAACTGATCGAAGATGCCATGATCAGCCTGACCGTCGAAAAGGGCTTTTCGGCCATCACCGTGCGCGACATCACCGAACGGGCGAAGGTCAACCGCTCGACCTTTTACCGCCATTACCTCGACAAGTACGACCTGTTGAGCCAGTACATGAGCAGCCTGTCGGATCTGATGCCGAAGAACGATGACGGCAGCGAGGAACTCGGCCCGATGCCCGACGATGTGCCGGTGGGTCTGATGCGGCTGCTGGAGCATGTCCGCCGCTTCGGGGATTTTTACCGTGTGATGCTGGGTGGTCTGGGAGATCCGGTCGCCGTGCAGCATTTCCGCGCCAATACCGAACGGCGTTTCCGCTTTCTGGTCGCCATGCACAATGAAGAAGACGAGCCGGATAAACCTCCGCTGGATCTGCGCCTGAGTTATGTGTCATGCGCGGCCATTGGGTCTATCATGTGGTGGCTGGAGAGTGATCAGCCCTGCTCGGTAGAACAGCTTGCCCGCTGGATGGCTCAGATGTCCGCCGCCAGCATGGGCTTCCCCGCCAGCCTGCACTCACTGGTCTCGGACAAGGAAAAGGACTACAGCAGCCCCGTCCCCAGTGCGACTCGTCCTGTTGAATCCGCTGTCCGTCCTCTACAATCGCCTGCTCATCAGAAATCGAAAGTCAGCACATGTTAAGTGAACCTCCACGCGATAAGCGCAGTGTCCATCCGCTAGAACGCAAGCCAGAACCACCATCAGAGTCACCAGAACCGCAGGAACAGCGCCAGCGCATTTCGCTGCGCATCCCCTATGTGCAGCCGATCATCACGCTGGTGCTGATTGCCCTCAATATCCTGATCTTCGCCGCCGGTATGCTCTCACCACAGCTTGACCGCTCTCTGCTGCTCAACGGTGTTAACAATCAGGTCTCCGTACTGCTCGACCGCGAATATCAGCGCCTGCTGTTCTCGATGTTCCTGCATGCCAGTCTGGTGCATGTCATCGCCAACATGTATTCGCTGTATGTGGTCGGTGCATCGGTGGAGCGGATGTTCGGCCATGCCCGCTTCTTCCTGATCTATTTGCTGGGCGGTCTGTCTGGTTCAGTGCTGAGTGTGGTCTTCAATGGCCCGAATGTATTTTCCGTGGGCGCGTCCGGCGCGGTGTTCGCCATTTTTGGCGCGGAGATTGTCTTCATCTACCAGCACCGCCGTCTGTTGGGTGCACGTGGACAGGCACAGCTCCGCACCATGCTGATCTTCGCCGCGATGAACTTCGGCATCGGCATTCTGAGCGCGGTTAGCCCCAGTGGTATCAACATCGATAACTGGGCGCATCTGGGGGGATTCCTCGGCGGTCTGATTCTGGTGTGGTTCCTCGGGCCGGAGCTGATCCTGCGTGCGCATCCGCAGCATCCCGGGGAATTCCAGGCCGAAGATATCAACCCGCTGTCACGTCGTGCGACCGTGCTTCCGCTGTATGTTGCCGGTTTGCTGGCGCTGCTGATTATCGCGACGATCATGGTGCAGTAGCAGTCCGCGCTTGCCAGTATCGGCGTCTGAGAGGATAATGCCTGCCTGACTGTGCAGGCATGGTAAGGCCCTGTCAGACGGTCGGGACCCATAATCAATAACAGGGACAGCAAGGAGATTTTCGCTGTTGAAGAGGGCAGAGAGAACATTGGGAAAGATCCACGTTTTGAAATTTTCGCAGGTCGGGCGGGTGCTCGTCCTGTTACTTGTGACAGCATTATTATCCGCCTGCGGTGGGACGACTGAAACCCCCGCCGCACCCGCCAATACCGTCGTTTCCGCACCGACCACAGCCGCCAGTGATCCGGTGGCAACCGCCGCCGATACCAGCCCTGATGTCGCGCAGGCCAGTGAGTCTGATGCGCTGCCGGTTGATGAATCCGGGCAGCCGCTGGTCGCACGGGTTAACGGGATCGGGATCACGCAGGCGGCATTTGACCGGGCGCTGGCCCGCAGTCAGCAGTTGGGGGCAGAAGTGGCCGATCAGAGCGCACTGGCCCGCACCGTGCTCGATATCCTGATTGAGCAGGCGGTGATCGAACAGGCCGCCGCCGAGATGAATATCATCGTCAGCGATCAGGAGGTCGAGGCCGATATTCAGAATATGGTCACGCAGGCGGGCAGCCCTGAAGCGTGGACGCAGTGGATGTCGGATAACCTCTACACCGAAGAGGAATACCGTCAGGCTGCCCGTTCGCAGATCCTGACGCTGCGGGTGCGCGATCAGGTGATCGCCGACCGTGCCGGTCAGGAAGATAACGAAACGCTGACGCAGGTCCATGCCCGTCACATCCTCGTCAGTACCGAGGCAGAAGCACAGCAGATCATGCAGCGCCTGCAAAATGGCGAGGCCTTCGAGGATCTTGCGTTGCAGTTTTCCCGTGATGTGACCACCCGCGAACGCGGCGGCGATCTCGGCTTTTTCATCCGAGAGAACCTGACGACGCCGGAACTGGCGGATGCGGCCTTTGAGCTTCAACCCGGCGAACTGACCGGCCCGATTGCGACCGCGCTCGGCTATCACATCCTGCAAACCATCGAGTTTGGCACGACCACCGTTGCCGATGAGGATGCCGCGCGCCAGCAGGAAAGCGTCTTTAACCGCTGGCTTCAGGCGGAAATGGATGCCGCCGGGATCGAACGATTCCTGCCGTAAATCAGGCAGTGGACGCGAATTCGCGCCGAATCGAGTATAATGAGTGCGTAAGAATCCTGTGTTGCCGCGTGTAAAACGGGATAAATTCAAGTACACTGGTCCATGCGGGGATAGATGGGTGAACGGCAGGTGTGTTCACTTTCAGATCGTCCCCGCAGCTAAAGTGGCTTTTTGTCATGATTCACAATGTTCCCCTTTTCACACAACATATGGCTTTTGATAACCTACCTGAACTAGAACTGCCGGAACTTCAGCCCGGTGATGAAGTGACCAAAGAGGTCATCGCTCACAGTGCAGCCACCAACGATCGCAGTCATGCGCGGCGGCTGGCATTGCAGGCCCTCTACGAAATCGACAGCGCCCATCATCCGGTGGGCGAGGTGATGAATGCACAGGTCGGCAGCTTCGAGCAGCCGGTCTCCGACCTGACCCGCGCCTATCTGCGCTTTCTGGTCAACGGTGTGATGCAGTATCGCCTGATTCTGGATGATATCCTGCACCGTTACGCCCCGGAATTCCCGGTATCGCAGATCGCGATCATCGACCGCAATATCCTGCGCATCGCGGCGCTGGAATTCGCCCTTTACGCGACCACACCCATCGGAGTCGCTATCGACGAAGCGGTCGAACTGGCGAAGCTGTTCGGCGCGGAAGGCGCACCCCGTTTTATCAACGGTGTGCTGGGGGCGCTGGCGGATGATAAGGCCACACTCGATACACTGGCTGACCTGATTGATTATCCCGAAGAGGATGACACCTCAACGGGAGCGGGGCAGGCCGCTGATGCAAATACGGCTGACCTTACCAATGCGGCCAGCGCGAACAATTTCACACCGGCTGAGGATGATTAACGGGACTAGGGCGTCATGAATATCTTCGGGGTTGGTGAAGTTGAACTGGTTCTGATTATCCTGATCGCCCTGATTGTTGCGGGGCCGAAGCGGATGATCCAGTGGATGTATGTACTGGGCCGCTGGGTTGCGCATCTTCGCCGCATGTGGACCGAAGCGGTCGGCATGATTCAGAATGAGATCGACGAAGCCGGCCTCGATATCGAAGTGCCGAAGGATCTGCCGACACGCGGTAATCTGCGCAAGATGACGTATAACGCATTCAAGCCGCTGTCCGACCCGGTGAAGGAAGCTGTCGATGAAGTGCGCTCGGTCGGCACAGAGATCGAAAAGACCGTCCAGCAGACCCGCAGCACGGTGCGCGGTCTCGGTGACGATGTACGATCCGCTGGCAGTCAGTTGACCGCACCTGTCGAGAAGCCGACAAATGACGCGGCGGGTGCTTCCACAGGCACATCAACGGCCAGCGGTAAAACCAATGGCCGCACACAGCCCACTTCTGACGAAAAACCTGCTGACGGGCCTTTTGGCACATGGTCAAGCCGTAAGGAATAGAGCCATCCATGGCGACACGCACTCCCACACAATCCCCTGCGCCTGTACCCCCTGACGAACTCGAACCACAGGAAGGCCATGAGCTGCGCATGTCGCTGCTCGACCATCTGCTGGAACTGCGCAGCCGCATCACGAAGGCGGTGCTGGCGCTGCTGATCGGCGTGGTCATCGGCTTCGTCATCACGGATCCTGCCTTTCGTTTTCTGCTGGGGCCGTTCTGCGATGTCGCAACGGAGTGTAACCTCCAGACACTGACACCGACCGAAGGGCTGATCTCCTTCCTGCGGGTGTCCCTGCTTTTGGGGGGGATTATCGCCATCCCCGTCATCACCTATCAGATGCTGATGTTCATCATCCCGGGCCTGACCAGGCGCGAACGCCGCATGATTCTGGGTTCGATTCCGGCCATCACCGTCCTGTTTCTGATCGGTGTGTGGTTCGCGTGGGCCGTGCTTATCCCCCCCGCGCTGGGCTTTCTGGCGAATTTTCAGACCGATATCTTCAAGGCAGACTGGACCGCTGACTCCTATCTCGGCTTTGTGACCTCGCTGCTGTTCTGGATGGGCGTTGCCTTCCAGACGCCGCTGATCTTCTTCACACTGTCGATCATCGGGCTGGTGACAGCGCGAGGGCTGGCAAAGCAGTGGCGGCTGGCGGTGGTCGGATCTTCGGTGGCCGCCGCGCTGATCACACCGACGGTCGATCCGGTCAACATGTTTCTGGTGATTGCCCCGCTGCTGGTGCTGTACCTGATCAGTATCCTGCTGGCAGCCGTCGGCACACGTCGCTTCAACCGCGCCGGACAGGTCAACACGCCTTAAGCCGAGGGAAGGGGAATCTAACCACCCCACAACCTGTTTTCCGCCGCAAAATCCCTCAACCTGGTACGCATGAGGCCGGAAGAACCCGGCCCACCTTTATAACGCTTACCCCTCCGATGGCACGACGATGATCGAATAGATCGTGTTCATCGCGTCATGGAGCGTAGTGCGCTCGCCGCCTTCCCGCAGATTGACCGAGATCAGGCTTTGGGTATCGGCGTCACGGTACAGGAAGCCGTCCGGTGTGCCCCAAAGCTCGCTGTAGGCCATGTCGCCGAACGACCGCACAATATTGCCTTCGAGATCGAGGATCACCAGCTCGATCACACCTGAAGCATCCTCAATGGCGAAGGCGGCGACACGCTCGGCATTCTGGACGAACTTCGCGCTCATGACACTGCCGTCGGCTGATGTCTCTAGTAGTGTCGTCTCCTGGCCAGATGCTGTGTCGATCAGCGCGACGGCGTGATAGATCGTGCCGCCCATGCCGCTGCCTGCGTCAGATGCAGGGATCAGGGAAAGCCGCATGCCCTCGACTTCATCATTCACTGCCGTAATCGGCTCTACATCGAGGACTTCCAGCCCGCCAGTCTGGGTGTTCCAGTGTGCCGTCACCGGGCTGAGGTTCTGATGGACGAATACCGGCAGCAGCGTAAACTGCACGACCGACCCGCTGAACTGAAGATTCGTGATGTAATACAGGGCGTCTGCCTGAGTCCCCAGTGCGGCGGACGCATCTTCCGAGCGCAGCGTATAGGACGGTGCGGGTGCAGGCTGTGATATATCCAGCACCACGATCTGCCACTGATAGCGATTCGTGTCGGCGGGGTCAAAGCGATAGGCATAGCCAAAAGCCACACGGTCGCCGCTGTCGTCAAACGTCAGGCTCTGTGTTGCCGCGTTGAACAGCTCCGTATCAGTGGTTAAAACTTCAGGCGATGGCGTCAGCGGATACGTTACCAGCATCCGATCTTCGTTGACATCATAGACCAGCATCTGGCCGGTCAGACCGCCCGTATCGCTTGCGGCGGCTTCGCCATAGGCTACCGCCTGACCATCCGGTGAGGCTGCGGCATAAAAACTGTACCAGTCATAGCCGCTGCTGCGCGGTACATCAATCTGCTGAAGCGTCTCTCCAGTCGGGGAGACTTCGTTAAATGTGCCCTGTTCCTGATCATACAGCCACGCGGACCAGCGATCCGCTTCCTGCGCGGATACGACGCTGATCGTCAGCAGCAGGGCGGATATGAGGGATAGAACAATAAACACAAGGGTACGCATACGGCTCATTCGGCTGAGGCTCCTGTTTAGTCAGATCATCTGTGGGTAGAGGCACACCGGCGGACTCCACCCACGATATACACTCAGTGTATGACAACCTGTCTAACGTCTGCATGATGCAAAGCTGACGCTTATACCTCGCTTACCCTACG
>JAEZAF010000111.1 GCA_023430545.1 Chloroflexota bacterium | reverse complement strand
ACAAATAATGCTTCGCCAGAACTTTAAAAGCCGTCTGGCGAAGCATCTCGGAGATCAGATTATTCCCCGCATCCCCTGTGGTGGGGGTATCAGACGATCAGCCGATACCTGCCTGACGCTGACGTCTGCGAGAGAGCGAGTCCAGGATCACGGCGAGAAGGAGGACAATCCCCGTCACGAGGAACTTGACACCGGAACTCAACCCCAGCAGGCCCATGCCACTTTCAACAGCAGAGATAATCAGTGCGCCTAATAACGCGCTATAGATAAATCCGCGACCACCAAACAGGCTGGTCCCACCAATAACAGCGGCAGCAATGGCATTCAGCAGCAAAGCGCCTGCCTCGAAGTTCGTCGAAATCGACCCCAGACGCGTTGCGAGAATCATGCCACCAATCGCCGCCATTGCGCCTGAAATCATGAAAACGGTCGTCCGGACACGTTCCACACCGATACCGGCACGCCGTGCGGCTTCCTTGTTGCCACCAACTGCCATCAGGAAGCGTCCATAACGTGAACGATCGACGATGTAGCTCAGGACCACAAACAGCAGCAGGACAAAGACTGCAATCGTCGGCACACCGCGATTTTCATTGGCATAAAGTACCACTGTAAAACTGACGACTGACAACAGGACAATCTGCGAAATCATAATCGCGAGAGGTTTGACTGCAAGATGATTTTCCTGCCGCATCTGCCGCTGTCGTATCTGGATAAACGCATAAGCCCCGATAAGCGCCGCCGTGATTAAGAGGCTTACTCCTTCTGGTAGAAAGCTCCGTGTGAAGCTTCGCAGTGTTTCATCCTGCAGGCGGATGGTCCCACCATTCCCTAAAACAATGAGCAGAACCCCATTCCAGAAGAGAAAGCCCGCCAGTGTGACCACAAAGGCCGGAAGCTGGAAGAAGGTAATGATCACCCCTTGCAGCAGGCCGATGAGAATGCCGGTCATCAATCCAGCCACAATGGCGACATACCACGGCAGCCCTAACCCTGCGGGCGCTGGTACCGAAAGAATGACCATGACCGCCGCTGACACCGCGGCGACATAGCCAACGGAAAGATCGATCTCACCAATCAGCAGGACGAAGACAGCGCCATAGGCGATCACGGTCAGCCCGGCCATCTGTACCATCAGATTGACGAAATTGATTGGCGTCAGGAAGTTGCTGTTCATCGACTGAAAAATCAGCGTGATAATCAGCAGGCCAAGCAGCGTCGGTAAAATACCCAGGTCGCCGGCACGAATACGCTGCAACCAGACACGAAGATAATCTCCCAGAGACTGCGGTTGCTGGCTGGCAAGCAAGCGGCTTTGGGCTGGTGTAGGGGGTGTGATGTCTACTGTGCTCATGAAACTGTCTCCGTCATACCAGGTACTCGCTGAAGTCTTCCTGCTGTAATCGCCTGCACAACCTCTTCCGCATTGGTCTCTGAAACCCGATACTCGCCCACATTCTGGCCCAGTCGCAGCACTGTGACGCGGTCTGCTGCTTCAAAGACGTCATGTAAATTATGTGAGATGAGGATGACACCCAGACCCTGTGCTGCCAAGCGTCGGATGAGATCGAGCACCTGACGGGTTTGTGCCACACCCAGTGCAGCCGTCGGCTCATCCAGAATCACAAGTCTGGAATTCCACATCACCGCTTTGGCGACGGCAATCGCCTGCCGCTGACCACCAGACAGACTGGAGACCTTCTGCCGGACAGACTGAAGCGTGCTGACCTGAAGCGAATTCAGGGTATCGATTGTGGCGCGTTCCATCGCAGATTCGTTCAGATGAACTGATGCGACCGTCGACTCTCTTCCCAGAAACATATTCGCAACCACATCAAGATTATCCGCCAGCGCGAGGTCCTGATAGACGACTTCAATGCCTAATCTGGCGCTGTCTCGCGGTGAATGGATGTGGACGGGTGCTCCATCGAAGAAAACTTCCCCTTCATTGAAGGCATGAATGCCTGCAATGCCTTTGATCAACGTGGATTTACCCGCACCATTGTCCCCTACCAGGGCCATGACTTCGCCGGGAAACGCACGGAAATTTACCTGATAAAGGGCCTGTACCGACCCAAAACGCTTGGAAACTCCTTTTAACTCCAGCAGGGGAGATTGTGTTTGCTCACTCAAAAAGAATACTCCTTAGCAAAATCTTTCTGGAAACTTCATTTCATGATACTGCTTGTTTCATTCATGATAACGGTTCATTTCACAGACCGGATGCAAATCAGGGATGCCGCACTCGCAACATCCCTGATTTGATCGCAACGAGATGAACGGCCTGACGCTGTAAAAGATGACGATTTACTGCTTCTGTGTTTAATCAAAGAAGAGCAGTGCTGATCACTGCCCTTCTCTGAATGCGCACAAATAACCGAAAGCTAGCTGCCTGCCTCTTCAGTGGCTTCTTCGGTGGCTTCTGCTTCTTCGGTGGCTTCCATGCCGGGTTCTTCGGTCGCGCTCAGCGCTTCGACTGCGGCATTCAGACCCGATTCTTCGCAGGCTGCTTCAACATCACCAGAGCAGATATCCTCAATATTGCGGAAGTTATCTGCAATCACGGTTTCGGCGATGTTATCGACTGTCACGGCCACAGGAACGAGCAGCAGCGACGGGATATCATTGGTACCGTTATTGGTGACGCCCTCACCAATCAGCTCATCGATTGCGGCCTGGTCGTCATTCAGGATCGCAACGGCAAGCTCGGCTGCAGCAGTTGCCTGTGCACGAGTCGCCTTGTAGACCGTCATGCTCTGACGACCCAGCAGGATATTCTGCAGACCTTCAACGGTGGCATCCTGACCCGTGACCGGGATGGGATCGAAACCCTGATTGCCCAGCGCTTCAATCACTGCACCTGCGAGACCATCGTTGGCGGCAATGGCGGCATCGATATCGCCACCGGCTGCTGTCAGGATCTGCTCGAAGAGCACAAGGGCTTCCTGATTATCCCAGTCCGGCACAGACTGATCATCAACCTTTTCCCAGTCACCACTTTCGAACAGCGGATCGATGACACTGTCATAACCCTGCTTGAACAGCGTGGCATTGTTGTCAGTCGGGGAACCGTTGAGAACGGCGACGCGAACCGGTTCGTCAGATGAAATGCTGCCATCTGCCTGCGCTGCTTCAACGGCTGCGACCAGACCTTCACCCTGAAGGCGGCCCACCGCGACATTGTCGAAGCTCACATAGTAGTCGGCACCGGGGCCTTCGATCGTCAGACGATCGTAGTCAATGATGGCGACACCATTCTCGCGTGCCAGTTCGATGATCGAGGCACCGGAACCGCTGTCGAGGTTCACCATCAGCAGCACCTTCGCGCCGTTGGTGATCGCCTGTTCCGCCTGGGTAATCTGCGTGGCCGCATCACCTTCAGCATTGACGATGTTATAGGTCACGCCAGCCTCTTCAAACGCCTGCTCAAAGAAACGACGGTCATCGTTTTCCCAGCGGGTAGAAGACTGGCTGTCTGGCAAAAGGACCACAATATCAACACTTTCCTGCGCGCCCACCATACTCAATGTAAGGGGTAAAACGCTAAGCAGGAGCATTACACTCACAACTAAACGAGTAAAAGATTTAAACATTGCAGGCTCCTCGACTATGAAATTAAGATGTATTGGAGGTGGTGGTCTACCCACCGGCGGAGATGATAACACAAGCGCTGCAAGTCTACGAATTTTCACTTACATCTTCTTACATCTGTTTACTTAGACCTCCCACTCACCGATAAATTCGATCTCGGTTTCCAGGTCAACGCCGCATTTCTCCAGTACGGTGGACTGTACATAACGCACCAGCGCGTAATAGTCACTGGCACGGCCCTGATTTCCAGCCGTATTGACGAAGAAATTGCCATGTACCGGGGATACCTGCACGGACCCAATCTGATAACCTTTGAGTCCCGCAACTTCGATCAGGCGTCCGGCGTAATCACCGGAGGGATTCTTGAAAATGCTGCCGAGGCTGGCCCCCTGCGGCTGTGTGCGCTTGCGATAGGCATTATGCTCGGTCATGCGGGACTGAATAGATTCAGGGTCATCCGGTGTCAGACGCAGGGTCGCCAGCAGCACCAGAAAGCGCCGGTCAGCACGTGACTTGAGCGCTGATGTGCGGTAGTCGTAGTCCAGATCCTCCACGCTGTAAAGCTGCACGCCGCGTTCGGCTTCCAGCACGACGACATCCGCGACACTCCGGCTCATATCACTGCCATGCGCACCAGCGTTATTGACCACTGCCCCGCCGACGCTGCCGGGGACTCCGACCGCCCACTCCAGCCCGGAAAGGCCAAAGGACACACAGCGCCGCGTCAGCACGGTCAGGCTGGTCCCGGCGGTGGCGGAAAGATTACGTCCGTCGTGCCATGCACCGGTTTCGATCTGCGTCAGGGAATTGATGACTACAAGGCCGCGTACCCCACGATCTGAGACGAGGACATTGGCACCGCCGCCGAGGATTTGTACCGGCATCCCCTGCTGCCATGCCGCACTCACCACTTCGACCAGTTCTTCAGTCGGGCCTTTGGCAATATAAAGCCAGTCTGCCGGACCGCCGAGACGGGCAGCGGTAAAACGTGCCAGCGGCTCGTCTTTCAGCAGGCGGCCTTCAAAGCGCTTGACGAACGAGTCCAACGCCTTACGCTTTCTGATCGCTTTTCAGGGCAAGATAGTCGCGACCGATGCGGGTGGCATCACCGGCGCTCATGACGACGATCACCGCTGGCCCCCTCACCTCCGCCAGCAGACTAAGTGTGTGGTCGAAATCCGGAGAGAAACGCACATCCTGATGGTTGGCAGACAGCGCCTGTGCGGTAGACATTCCATCGACATCGGGGAGAGGTGCTTCACGGGCAGCATAGATCTCAGTGACGATGACGTGATCGGCATCAGTAAACGAGGCTGCGAAATCATCGAGCAGGGTTTGAGTCCGGCTGTAGGTATGCGGCTGCCACACCGCCCAGATCTCACGGTCAGCATAGCGGCTGCGTGCCGCCTGAAGAGTCGCACGGATTTTGGCAGGATGGTGTGCATAATCGTCGATGACCACGATCCCGTCCTGCTCGCCCAGGAACTCGAAGCGGCGGCCTGTGCCAGTAAAGCTGCCCAGTGCATGGGTGATCCGATCAAACGGCAGATTATAGAACTCGTGGGCAATGGCGATCGCTGCCAGGCTGTTGCGGATGTTGTGCAGACCGGGCACGCGGAGACTCACCGTTTCCAGAGGCTGCCCCGGCATGGTGACATCAAATCGGGTGATACCATCCGGCTGCACGACGATATTTTCCGCCCGGTAATTCACACCGTCGGTCAGGCCATACGTGATGGCATACGGCACATCCAGATAATAACGGTCATAGAGATGCGCCGCGCCGGGGTCGTCATAGCAGACGATCAGTGCGCCGTCGTCGGAGTCAATCTGACGGACAAACTGCTCAAAGGCCTGAAACAGATCAGCCTCCGTTTTAAAGAAGTCCGGGTGATCGTATTCAGCATTGGTGACAACCGCGATCCGGGGATACAGCCCCCAGAACATGTGATCATACTCGTCGGCTTCGATCACAAAGGCGCGATGTGTCCCGTTCGATGCGTTAGTGCCGGTGCTGGACATCACCCCGCCGACGATGCAGCCGGCGTCGATCCCGCAGGTATGAAGTACATGCACCACCAGCGCGGTGGTCGTCGTCTTGCCAGCCGTGCCGGAAACAGCGATCACGTCACGGTCTCGCAGCAGCGCAGGCAGGATGTCCCGCCGTTTATAAATCGGGACGCCAGCCTGCTGTGCGGCAATCACTTCAGGATTGGCACTGATGGCCGACGAGATAATCACCACATCCGCACCGGCCACATGGTCAGCATCATGACCGACATGGATAGCCGCACCGGCAGCGGCTAATGCATCGGTCTGGGTATTGGAAGCACGATCCGACCCGCTGATGATACATCCGCGCTCCAGCAGCACGCGGGCAATCGGGGAAAGTCCACTACCGCCAATACCGACGAAATGGACGTGCTGTCCCGGATAGAAATGAAACTCGGTCGCCATCGCGCTCAGCCAATCGCCAGAATGACAAACAGCAGCAGGATGATGACGATCACCGCCAGAAAATCACCAGAGCCGCCGACACCACCGCTGAGGATGACCATCGGCATGGCAGCCAGATTCTGCGCACTGGGGGATGTGATCGAGGGCGCGATAATCAGCGGATCAAGCGGATACTCGTTGATGTCCAGAAAATACCACAGCGCCCCCATGATCAGATAACCATTGAAGAAGCCGATCAGTGCACCGAGGATACCCTCTGCCGAGATCGCACGTCCGCGAGCGCGTGACGAGGTAAATGAGCGGTTGCGGTAGGCCACATAGACGATCAGCAGGAACAGCCCGGCCTGAATGAAGAAGGTCTGATCACGCGAAAGCGAAACCAGAATCGTCCCGCGCAGCAGGGTGTCGAACTGGAACAGCAGAAACATCCCCAGCACACAGGCGGCAGTTACCACGACTTCGCGATTCCAGCCGCGCAGAAAGCCGATCACCCCTGTGAACGTCGCCACGACCCACATCAGAGCATACAGTTCAATCATGCGAAATCTACATTACTCCTGGGCCGATGCCATCTGTTGATTCTCCACACCAGAGACGCAGGAATCTTCACCCGGTAAAGGTCAAACGTGCGGCCATTTTACACCAGAATCGCGGCGTGACATATTCTCAGGGGAAAGCCCATATCATGAGCCGGTCAACGGTGAAAGTCTGAGCGAAAATGTGTGGAAATGGCTATACTCGTAAACAATCGTAAAAAGACGACAGCTTATGAAAGCGAAAGTTTATTCTGATGGCTTTAGTGGATCGTCCCTCGCCAAAGGGTAAAAAAGTCTCACTCTTCATCACGTGTATTATGGATATGATCTTCCCACAGACCGGCATGTCGGTAGTGGAAATCCTTGAGCATCTCGGCATTGAAGTCGATTTCCCCGAATCGCAGACCTGCTGTGGACAGCCCGGATTCAACGCCGGTTATCATAACGATGCGCGGGCGGTAGCACGTCAGTTTCTGCGTGCGTTTGATAAATCGGAAGTGATCGTTACGGCATCCGGCTCGTGCGCGGCGATGGTACGCCACGAATACCCGAAGCTGTTCGCCGATGAACCGCTGTGGCTTCCACTGGCGGAGCGGGCCGCCGCGATCACCTGGGAATTCACCGAGTATCTGGTGCATGGTCTGGGGATTGAAGACCTCGGCCTTGCCCTGCCGGAAGCGCAGACCGTCGCGATTCACGATGCCTGTCACGGCCTGCGGCTTCTCGGCCTCGGAGATGAAGCACGTACCCTGCTGGATCGTGTCGGGAACGTCCGCAGGCAGGAACTGCGCGAATGCGAAGTCTGCTGCGGCTTTGGCGGGCTGTTCAGCGTCAAGATGCCCGAAGTCAGCGGGGCGATGCTCCAGAAGAAGATCGACAATATCAACGCCAGTGAAGCCGATACGATTGTCACCGGAGATGCAAGCTGCCTGATGCATATGAACGGCGGCCTCACCCGCCAGCAATCGGCCAAACGAGTGCGCCACATCGCCGATCTGCTGGCTGAAGGAATGCCAGAAGCACAGAAACAGGAGAAGCCATCCTGATGGATATGAAAGCCAACGTAAAATCGAATGACTTTGTCGCGCTGGCCGATATCGCCATTGCCAACCCGGAACTGCAGAAGGCGGTCGCACTGGGGACCTTCAACGGCTACTCCAAGCGGCTGAACGCCATGTTCATTGACGGTCATGAACACGGCGAGGCGCTGCGTCAGCAGGCGAAGGAAGCCAAGCGCCGCGCCCTGCGCGATCTGCCGGAACTGCTGGAACAGGCCGAGACGAACCTGAAAGCCAACGGCTTCAACGTACTGTGGGCGGCAGATGCTGAAGAAGCCAACCGTCACGCGCTGAACATCATCCAACGGCACGGCGCGAAGCTGATCTCCAAGGGCAAGAGCATGCTTTCCGAAGAGATCGGGCTGAATCATGCCGTCGAAGCGGCAGGCATGCGCGTTGTTGAAACCGATCTGGGCGAGTACATCATCCAGTTGAATGATGAACCACCGAGTCACATCGTCGCGCCGGTGATCCATAAGACGAAGGATGAAATCCGCGACATCTTCATCCGCGAACTGGGGATGGAACACACCGACGATGCCGGGACGATGGTCGCCTTCGCACGGGAAAAGCTGCGGAGAGAGTTTGTCACGGCGGATCTGGGTATCACCGGGGGCAACTTCCTGATTGCCGAAACGGGCAGCCTGTGTCTGGTGGAAAACGAAGGCAACGGTCGCATGTGTACGACCATGCCCAACGTGCATATCGCCTTCATCGGGATCGAGAAAGTCGTCGCGACACTGGAAGATTACACGGTACTGAACCAGCTCATCGCACGCAGCGGCACCGGCCAGACGATCACCGTGTATTCGAACATCATCAACGGGCCACGCCGCCCGGATGAGCATGATGGGCCGGAACATGTGTACATCATCCTCGTCGATAACGGACGCAGCGCGATCTACGCGACCGAATACGCCGAGGCGCTGGCCTGTATCCGCTGTGGGGCATGCCTCAACGCCTGCCCGGTGTATCGCAGCACCGGCGGACACGCCTATGGATGGGTGTATGGCGGGCCGATTGGCGCGGTGCTGACTCCGCTGATGACGGGTCTGGAAAATGCGAAGCCTCTGCCTTATGCCAGCAGTCTGTGCGGAGCGTGCAAGCAGGCCTGCCCGGTGGATATCGACCTGCCGCGTATGCTGCTCGACCTGCGGGCCGAAGAAGTCGAAGGCGATCTCACTCCACCGCTGTGGGATACCGCCATGCAGCTCTGGGCCGTCGGGATGGGTTCAAGGTGGCGCTATGAACTCGGCGGGACCGCCGCCCGCCTCGGTCAGCCGATTGCCAACCGCGTCTTCGGTAATCAGATGCCGGGTGTACTCGGAAACTGGACGCAGAACCGCGACTTCCCGCAGTTTGCCCCGAAGCCGTTCCGCGAGTTATGGAAAGAACGCCAGCAGAAGAAGGACGAATCATGAACACCTCCAACAGCCGTGATACGATCCTGAAGCGGCTGCGCAGCGCACGCCAGCCGTTTACCGATGTCGCGCCGGTTGAGGCTCCACTGCCGGTGGTGCCGCTGGCCGATATTTCGCCGGAAGCGCTGCGCGTCCGTTTTCTGGTGGAGACCGAGAGCCTCGGTTGCAAGGTTTATGAAGTCAGTGAGGCACAGGCGCTGGACACCGTGATCGAACTGATCGGCGGTGATACACAGGTGCTGAGCTGGGACCCGCAGCACATCCCGCTGGCCGGTTACATCGATGCCCTGAACGACGCCGGAGTTACGATTGCAGAGTCATCTGACAACCTCGTGCGTGTCGGCATCACCGGTGCAGATGCAGCGCTGGCCGCGACTGGCAGTCTGGTGATGGTGGGCGGTGCAGGCAAGTACCGTGCCACCTCGTTACTGCCAGACCGTCATATCGCCATCCTAAGGGCGGAACGCATGCTGCCCGATATGGAAAGCTGGATTGCATCCCAGCGCGAACAGGGCAAAGACGCTTTCCACCGGCCAGCCAATACCGTGATTATCACCGGGCCGAGCAAAACCGCTGACATCGCGCAGGAACTGATCAAGGGTGCGCACGGTCCCCGTGAAGTGCATATCGTACTGGTGGGGTGATCGATAGCAGCTCGTTACAGCAAGCCCCCCATCCCTGCGGAATAAATTCCGCTTTCCCTTTCCCCACTCGGCAAATCTTCGATTTACTCTCCGAGGGAAGGGAGAAAAACAGGGCCGGAAGAATCCGGCCCCTACTCAAAGTGCAGCCTGTTGCAATCTGTCTACCGGCTAGCCTGCCGCGGATGCGACGGCGTAGATGCGGATGATGTGATCGTCACCGAGGACGACGAGATACTCACCACCGAGGGACCATGCCACCGCAAGCGACGTGCCCGTGCTGGCCTCCGAGGTGGACAGTGATGCACCGTTGGCCGGTGCAGCGGTCCCGACCGGGGCCAGCGTCGGCGGAGCAGCGGTGTTTGTCGCAGCGCCTGCACTTGTGCTCATCCCCGTGGTGGACTGTAACTCCGCGACTTCCCAGATGCCGGGATCACCAGTGCCACCGACCGTCGCCAGCAGTGTCCCATCGGGATTGAAGGCGAGATCATTGACAGGGCCGGAGTGGACGACCTGCGGCGCGGTCGGCTCCAGTGTGTCGATTGAATGGAGCGTGATCGAGCCATCACCGTAACCGGCGACGAGCAGCGTCCCATCCGGGCTGAGGGCAAGGCTGGTCACACCGACTTCCGCATTGACGACCTGAAGTTCCTCTTCACTGGCAAAATCCCAGACACGGATCGTGCCGTCGGCACTGGCTGAGATCAGACGCTGATTATCCGGCGTGAACAGCACGGCGCTGACTTCATCGGTGTGGCCGCGCAGGACATCGCTGAGGACGACACTGCCAACATTCCAGATGATGATAGCGTAGCGGTCATCATCCTGCGGGGTGCGCCCGGTAAAGGCCAGACCACCACTGGATGCCATCCATGCGCCATCACTGCTGATGGCCGCGGCGCTGACCGGATCATCATGGCCGCGCAGGAAGATACGCTCCGGGATGCGGCTCTGCGGATCGAGATCCCACAGGCGCACCGCTCCATCTGCCCCACCGAGCATCACCAGATTGCGATCCACAGCACGGGCTGGTGCGGTGATGAAATCGACGGTCGTCAGCAGGTCTTCACTGACCAGCACGCGCACCGGGGCCAGCAGGCTGTCATAAACCCATGCGCCTTCGGAGCCAGTGCCACCGAGCGTCACCAGACGGCCAACCGGCGAGAAGGCCAGATCGAGCGCGAAATTCCCCTGAAGCTGCGCGACCTGCTGCACGAGGCTGAGGTTCCCGGCATCAATCGGGGTGACCGGCTGAGGCAGTGCGTCGGCTTCCGGTGCCAGCGGTTCGACATAATACTGATCGCCATTGCCTTCTGCCGTCCAGCCGTTGAGTTCGCCGTAGCTGACCTGCCACCAGATATTGCCCTCGGCATCGCAGGCGGGGCCGGACAGGACACGGAAGACACCTTCCGCCGGGATCTCACCGATCAGCGCGGCGCTGGTCGAAGGCTCGGCGCGCAGGTTATTGGGTGATCCGGGCGTAACACGGGCTTCGATGTCAGCGGCCAGCCGCGTGCGGATGTAGGAAATCCCAGCAGGCGGTTCGGGGCAGAGCCGGTTCGACAGCGGATCGACGAAGTCCGGCGGCGGCGGAGTCGCTGTGGCATTGGTCGAGGTGGTCGAGCAGTCGCGGACGATGCTGTTATCTGCCGAGACGCGGATGTCGTAGATCACCTCGTTATAGATAAACTCGAAGCGATAGGCAACCAGCGCGATCTGGGCGTAGGCCTCACCGGGCGTCGGGCAGCCGAGGCTGGCATCGACGTTATCGAGCTGTTCCCAGCTCCAGTACAGGTCGTTGAGCGTCAGGCTGGTGCCGAGCTTCTGATTGAGCGCAGCCAGCGCGGTGTTGATCTGGTCTGGTGCGCCCTGCGCCTGGGCTGTGAAGGTCAGGGGCAGGGACATCACCAGCGCCAGCATCAGGGCGGCGAACAGGCTAGCGGTGAAGCGGAGACGAGGTTTCTGCATCATGGATCTCTCCTTGTGCTGAAAAAAATGAACGTCCCTAGCATACCTGAGAATGTTTGGCGCAGGGATGAACAGCGTATGAACGGCGGTTGAACAACCGGAAATCGTCGGGCACGCGTGGATTCTGGGAATCGTATCCTTACATGTCCGAGTACACGGACCTCACAGGGCGAGACAGCCATCCTATAATCCGCCATAGAACCCACAGTGCGACAATCCCCCACGCAGCAGCGCCGACAGCAAACACCCAGTTAAGCCAGTCGGGGGCGTAGGTCAGCGTGACGGTACTCTGCCCTGCGGGGACCGGGACGGCACGGAACATAGCATCCGCCCGATAGAGTTCGGCGGGCTGGCCGTCAATCAGCGCCTTCCAGCCGGGATACCACGCATCGGTGATGACCAGCATCCCCGGTTGTGAGGCATCGACGGCGATTTCAAGTGTCGTGTCGGTCGCGGTGGTGATGATGGCGCTTCCGGTGATGCTGCTGTCCGATGGAAGGGTTACGTCCTGATCGGCGGCGACGATCACGGTCTGGGCCGGATCGAAGGCGGGATCGCGCATCAGGTCGAGCGCAGCTTCCGTACCGTCCCATGTGGTCGGGACGGTCTGCACATCCCCTGCCAGAAAGGCACGAGGAAATACGGCGGGATTTTCGTACAGCTTGATGTCACTGGACAGCAGCAGACGCCAGCCGTCCAGCGGGATCTGCATAAACGCGCTGGTGCGCTCATCGACCAGTGTCAGCGCATGTATGCGGCGCGAACGCAGGCGGCTGGACTCGTCGGCAGCATCAAATGTGATTTCGGCATCCTGCACGGGCTGCGGCTCCGGCAGTGCGGCACGCCACAGCGCGAAGTCCCCGACCGTGCCGAGCGCTTCAACCGGCAGTGATTCGCCGTCGAGCATCAGCGAGGGCTGTGCGTCACCTTCCGGCTGACCTTCAATCAACAGATGCAGGGCGGTCCCGACCAGATCGGTATACGGCGTCACGCTCTCGCCAGCCTTCAGCGTGAAGGCGGTATCGTAGGCGATATCGTCCTGCCAGCGATCGAAGGTCTTGTCCAGCAGCAGATAGCGCGTGCCGGTCAGATTCAGCCAGCGCCGCTGCGGGATACACGCGCCGTTACAGTCTGACTGTGCCAGCAGTTCGCGCAGGCGGCCATCGACCGTCCGCAGCATCCCATCGGGCAGCAGCAGCGAGGTGAACTGGGTGTAATAGGTGGTCGGCAGCAGTCCGCCGCCGTAACCGTCGATGCTCGGCAGATCCCAGATCAGCGGCAGATTGGGCGCGATCACCTCTTTCGCTTTCTCGGCAGTGAAGGCGGTACGGGATGCGCGTTCGGTCATCATCTCCAGCGACCACCAGCGGGCTTCCAGCGCGGGTTTGTCCCCCGGATCGAAGTACAGATTGGAGATACTCAGCAGGCGGCCATGTGCGGGGCTGTCGGGATCAGCGGCATCCAATGCCTGAAGCTGATAGGCGCTCATCCGCGCATCGTGATACACCTGTGGATCGGTCAGATCGTTATACGGCATTGTGCCAGACGCCAGCCAGAGTTCCGAGACCACTCCAGCACAGGCGATTATCGGTAGAAGCGACAGCACACGCGCCGGAATGCGGTCACGTCCGGCGTGCAGAGCGACCAGCAGCAGGCCGACGATCAGCGCGGCTATCCATCCCGCCCAGGTGACCGCCGTTGGCACGGCGCTGCCATCGACTTCATCGGCAGCACGGGACGCCAGCAAAGTCGAGGCCATCAGCAGACCGAGGACGATCAGCACGGCAGCGGCCAGTCGCAGTGACTCGCGGCGGTGGCTGACCGGCATCATCAGACGTTCTGCCCCCAACCCGGCCAGCATCGCCAGTCCGAGCGTGACCAGTGCCAGCCAGCGCGCCGGGACACGAAACAGGTTGAATCCGGGCAGGCTGGCAAGCGTCCAGTTCAGCGGATTGTAATAGCCGAGCGCCAGCAGCACGCCGACGATCACCAGCGCCAGCCACGGCCAGCGGCGGCGATCCGAGGTCAGCAGGCCGATAACAGCCAGCGCGAGGGCGATCACACCGGGATAGGCGATATATTCCCCGAAGACCTGTGCATCGTAGCTCGGCAGCATCCCGCGACCGATCAGCAGCGGATTCCACGAGAAGGCCAGCACCTGCTGCGGGTTGAAGCCCCCGCCGCGATTCGACAGGCCGGTGAGTTCCAGTGTCGGATACAACTGGGGCAGTGCCAGAATTACGGCCAGCACAACAGCAGCGGCCAGCGAGATCAGCAGCGCGGCGGAACGGCGAAGCTGGTCACGGCGTGCAGCATCTGACACGGCGGTGAAGGCATTCACCAGCCCATAGACTCCGAGCGCGACACCGGTCATGAAGACGGTCTGCGTATGGCCGGAGAAAAGCTGAAGGGCGAAGATCATCGCCAGCAGCGGGATATACAGTGCTGGCCGCTGACGCATCTGATGGAGACACAGCAGCGCCCACGGCATCCACGCGATGCCCTGAAGCTGATTGATCTGTTCGACATGTGCGCCGACGTATCCCCCAAAGGCGAAGATACAGGCCGCAGTCAGCGCCGGGAAGAAGGTCAGGGCGATGGCGCGGCGTGCCAGTGCAAACGCGCCGACCGCAGCCCATGTCACGTGCAGCAGAATACTGACGCGCACGGCGTCCGGCGGAGCGAGGCCGACGGTCAGCCAGTTGGGGGGATAGAGCGTGCCAAGCTGAGGGTCAGAGAGCAGCGGCACACCCATAAAGATCGACGGGGACCACAGCGGAAGCTTTCCCTGTGACAGCGCGGCATCACGGGCGACCCACAACGGATAGAAATAGAAGTAGGTATCCCCCCGCGCCAGAATCAGATCGGTGGAGGCCAGCTTCCAGAAAAACGCCAGCGTCAGGCCGATCAGCAGCAGAACCGTCAGAAATGAAATTAACAGACGGCGCGAAGGGTGAGAAGTCAGGGTCAATGACATGGATCAGATTACTCTGGTGAGTCCTACAGGTTCAAGCAGATATTTAACCGCATCAGCGCCGGTCAGTATGCCTGATGGCACCGCG
The DNA here is from genome assembly GCA_023430545.1 of Chloroflexota bacterium. Taxonomy (GTDB): domain Bacteria; phylum Chloroflexota; class Anaerolineae; order Aggregatilineales; family Phototrophicaceae; genus JAEZAF01. The sequence continues at coordinate 4,359 of JAEZAF010000111.1, read as the reverse complement.
GGCGACAAGTCTGGCAGAGGCGCGGGCATTTGACTCGCCTGAGGGCATCGCACATAATCCGCTTAAAAGGCGGATTTTTTTACAGGAGCGAAATGAATGAGTCACTTATTTGATGTGCGCGGCAAAATCGCCATTGTGACCGGTGCATCGCGTGGGATCGGGCTGGCGATTGCCACCCGTTACGCCGAAGCAGGCATGAAAGTCGTGATCTCCAGCCGGAGACAGGAGTCACTGGACGAAATCGCAGAGGAACTCCGTGCAAGTGACACAATAAAAGCCAGCGGCGGCGAAGTCACACCGATTGCGGCGCATAACGGCAATAAGGACGCGCTTCAGGAACTGGTCGCTAAAACGCTGGAAACCTACGACGGAGTCGATGTACTGGTCAATAACGCGGCCACCAATCCGCATTTTGGCACACTGCTGGAAGCTGAAGACAGCCTGTGGCAGAAGACGCTCGAAGTCAACCTGCTGGGCAACGTGTGGCTGACGCAGGCGGCAGTGCGCTCGATGCGGGATCGCGGCGGGGGCAAAATCATCAACATCGCGTCCGTGAACGGCATCCGCCCCGGCACGATGCAGGGTATTTACAGCATTACCAAAGCGGGTGTGATCAACCTGACGCAGACACTGGCGATGGAGCTGGCATCCGACAATATTCAGGTGAATGCGATTGCGCCGGGGCTGATCAAGACCAAGTTCGCACAGGCCATCTGGGATAACGACGCGCTGTATGCCGGGATTGTCACCAAAACGCCACAGAAGCGCATCGGCGATCCGGACGAAATCGCAGGGATGGCGCTGTATCTGGCGGCTCCGGCATCCAGCTTTACGACCGGTCAGGTCTTCGTGATCGACGGCGGTGTCACGATCCCGATGCTGTAGGATGCAGCAGGTCTACGGCAGATGTCCCACGGTCAGAGCAGGTCTTTTAGTCCTATATCACGCGAGAAATCCGGGACGAATCTGAAAAGTTAGAGAATAAGAACTTTTGTTCTATCGACCTTCGTGCTATAATTAACGAAAGATAAGCCCCAGAAAAATCGACAGCATTTATGAGTTTTGAAGGATATTTATCGTGCGCTTCGTGCTTTATACCGATAAATCGATCCCGCAGAGCACCTCTGCTCTGAACGAACGGCTGCACCAGCCGAAAACGCGCAGCAGTCCGGCGCTGGATGGCTGGGTGGAGAAGAACGGGCGCTTTTCACTGGCGCTGACGACACCCGTCGTGGCACAGTTCACACGGACCACGCGCCTGCACGCCGAAATCAAGCGCGAGAACGGCCAGACGGTGATTCGCGGTGATGTGCCGGATGGCGCTGGGCCGCAGGGTCAGGTCATGGTGCTGATCGGGATCGCACTGGTGGCGCTGTTTGTACTGGCACAGCAGCAGGCGGTGCTGGCGATTCTGGCGGTGCTGGCAGGGGCAGCGCTGTATATCCCGATGCGCGGCGATTACGATAACAGTGACCGGCTGCTGCTGGAAGTCGAGCGCACGCTGAAGGCATCGCCGAAAGCGCCGAAGGCCGCGACGAAAACCGGGACGACGAAAGCCGTCGCTACTGCTGCCGCCGCGAAGAAGGCGACCTCCGCCCGACCTGCTGCGGGAAAGGCCACGGCCAGTAAACCATCCGCTTCCAAACCGAAGTCTGCGGGCGTAAAATCGACCAGCGCGAGAAGCACCGCGGCCAAGTCTGCGCCGGCAAAATCTGTCAGCCGTCCGGCGGCAGCCAGTGCTGCACGCCGGTGACTGATGACAACGTGAGGCCGGAGTCTTCCGGCCCACGCTTGCCGTCCATCTTAATCACCTATCAGAAACCGTCTGCGACCCTGTCTTGAACGCTCGTGCCCTGAATATAAACCATCAGCCCTCATTGAATGACAATCAACATGAATGACCTTCACGATCCAGAGCATGAGGGCGATTTCCCCACATCCGAAGATCCGCAGGACCTCGATATAGAAAGCGAGGCACCGCACGACATCGACCGTGTGATGCGCGAGTTCCATGCCGAAAACAAGCGGCGCGGCTGGTATACGATTGGCGGCGCGGTGGTACTGGCGGTGCTGCTGGTCACGGTGCTGACACTGCTCAATCCCCCGCAGCCGAATACCGGCAAGATGGGCATCCATCTGATGCTGGACGACGGCCAGACGAGTTTCGATCCGGTGGTATGGGAACCGCATTTCGAGTATGCCTCACAGGTTGGAAGGTATGTCACACAGATCATCCGGCTGGAAGATCTCGACACGGCGAAATGGCAGCGCTTCTTCGACCTGTGCGCGGAATACGAGCTGACGCCGATCATCCGGCTGGCGACGAGCTACGATGCCGAAAATGCGTGGTGGACGGCTCCGCCAGTGGATGAGAACGGTGGCTATACGTCTGCGGCGCAGCAGTATGCAGATTTCTTCGCTGACATCTCATTCGAGGGGGATGTGTATGTGCTGGTTGGCAGTACGCCGAATCGCGGGGACTCATGGGGCGGCGCACCTGACCCGGCAGCCTATACCCGCTTCCTGACTGCGGTCTCACAGGCGGTCAGGGCGGCACGGGGCCAGACATGGATCGGCAACGGGGCACTGGATCACTTTGCGCCGCACACCAATGGTCAGCCGGACAGCAGCGGCATGGTCAATCTGGACGGCGAGAGCTTCATCGATGCCATGTTCGCCGCCGACGAGAATATCACGCGCGTGCTGGATGTGTGGAATACACATGTCTACAGCCTCACGCCGCCATGGAGTCCGCAGCATCATATCGAATACCTCAACGGCGCGAGTAATGCCAACGCGCTGGCACCGGTCGAGGGGCTGTATAACCTCGGAGTCAATAATTACAACTGGGAACTGTACAAGCTGACGACGCTCGAGAATCGCAAGATCATGCCGGTGATCATCAGCGAGACCGGATGGTCACGCCTGCTGTTCAGCGAAGAGGATATCGTGCAGTTTACCGATCTGGCCTATTTTGGGAACAACGGGCACTATCCCGATCAGCCGGAAGAGGGCTGGGTCCCGTGGATTGAGGACTCGCGTGTGCTGGCGGTGACACCGTTCGTGCTGGCAGGCAGTCCGGTGCGGTGGGATGAATACAACTGGCTGGAGGTCGCATCCGATGGAACGATCACCGGCACACGCGACGTGTTTGAGGTGATTGCGGGGCGGTTTAGCGGCAATTAGCGGCTATCGGGATCATTATCGTCGTAAAACTCATCCCGACTGAGAAGCTGTACACCCGGCAGCGGCGTAATATCCAATGGTGGAATATCCAGTAGCCCTCTTGGATCAACTGGCGGCGTCTGCTTTACCGTTTCATGCTGATCCAGTGCTTCGAAGGTGATATCCGTAATAGAGTGCTTTGCCTGAGTTGTCATTGTCCACGCCACAGCTTGACAATATCCCGATTTCTTAAATATACTCCACATGTCGCGGTGATGTGAACGCCTGCGATGATATCCGGACGAACAGAAGGTGTGAAATGACCTACACGATTCGCTAAAAAGACTTCATGACGGGCACTACTCCCCATTTGATGGTCGGTTGGCGATTCGAGTCTTCACGTGTGACTTCTGATTCAGTCGGTATACACCTGCGCTGAAATAATGAATCGCTGACTCTCGCGCCGTACAGGGATGCCCTGTGCGGTTTTTGATTCCTGTCTGCTGCATGACGCTATCTACCAAAGGAAACCTGATGAGAGTTTCAGACTTCTCCGAAATCGAAAACGAATTTATCAGCCGTGTCCATACGATGGTCTGGTGTAACGCCGCGACCATTGACGAAAAGCAGCGTCCGCGTTCGCGTGTGCTGCATCCGATCTGGGAAGGCTCAACTGGATGGATCGGGACGCATCGCAACTCGCACAAGTCGAAGCATCTGGCACGCAATCCGCATATGTCGCTGGCCTACATCGCGAACGTGATGCAGCCGGTCTATGTGGACTGCATCGCCGAATGGATCGATGATTTCAGCATGAAAAAGTACATCTGGGATCTGTTCAAATCCACACCGGAGCCGCTGGGATACGATCCGGCGTACACCTTTGGCAGCGTGGATGATGAGAACTTCGGCCTGCTGAAGCTGACTCCATGGCGTATTGATCTGGTGACCTTCCCTGCACCATCATTCACTGAGGGCACGAAGGTCTGGTACAACGAAGCAGTCAGCGTGAAGGCATCCGGCTCAGTCGTATCTTGACAACGTCAAAAGGCCGGTTACCATAGTCTGATAAAGGTGTTGAGGGAGACAGTTCACGCGCTCCCGCAGCCAACAGAGAGCCGACGCCGCAGGTTTAAACACCTCGGCTGAAAGCGTCGGCAGGCCGCGTGCGTGAAATTCACTCCTGAAGTGAGC
>JAEZAF010000097.1 GCA_023430545.1 Chloroflexota bacterium | reverse complement strand
TGGATTACACCACCTGCATAATTAGCCAGCTTGCAAATTGGGCGGTCTGCCAGTATCGTAACGCGGATTGTTCGGTCTCTGATACAGAGTAGGTTTTGGATATATGGCGACACTGACCCTGGCCGATGCTCAGAATGAATGTGAACTCCTGCGCAGGCAGGGCCGTGTGATTGTCTTCACCAACGGCCATTTCGACCTGCTGCACGCGGGACATCTGGATTATCTGGAAAAGGCACGCGCCCTCGGTGATGTGCTGTTCGTCGGGCTGAACGGCGACGCCTCCACCCAACTGCTGAAAGGCGCGGGGCGTCCGATTGTCCCGGCAGCGGAACGGGCGCGTCTGCTGGCGGCGCTGCGTGTGGTTGAGGGTGTGATCATTTTCGAGGAAGCGACCGCCGATACCGTGATCCGCGCTTTACAGCCGGATATTTACGTGAAGGGGGGCGATTATCATGACAAGCCGCTGCCGGAGCGCCCGACCGTCGAGTCTTACGGTGGACGCGTCGAGCTGATCGACCTGCTGCCCGATCACAGTACGACGGCGCTGATTCAGAAGATTCAGGCACTGCCACGTTAAATGACATGGAACACGGAACGTTTACAGAACGGACCGTGACAGATCTGTTCAACACTGCAAATCCTAAACCAGCGAAGCGCTGTGTTATCCGCAGCCCTGCGAAATCCTGTTTTATTGTTAGCATCGGTAACCGGTAATCCGATTGAGAAAACCAAACCCGCATGACGTCTGAAAATATCGCCCAGACGATTGATACGAACTCCAGTCCCGGCGGCCTCACAGCCGATGTAGCGGCTGAGATCGAGGTGCTTCAGGACGCAGCGTCCGACAGCCGAGACAGCCAGCAGGACACACAGGAGCGGGTGGCGAAGGCGACCGGCATTCTGGCGCTGGGGAATATCGCCAGCCGCGTGCTGGGACTGGCGCGGGTGGTCGTGCAGACCAATCTGTTCGGGGCCGGGGCCGCGACGGACGCCTTCAAGACGGCCACGCTGATCCCGACCGCGCTATACGATCTGCTGATCGCCGGACATGTCAACGGCGCGATTATCCCGGTGCTGAGTGAAGTCGTCACACTGAAGGGCAAGGATGAACTGTGGCGGCTGGTCTCGGTACTGCTGAGTATGGTGACTGTGATCCTGAGCGGGATTGTACTGGTGCTTCAGGTGTTCGCCCCGCAGGTGATCGCGATCTTCAGTCAGGCCGATGTGCAGACGCGGATGCTGGCGACCGACCTCTTCCGCATCACGCTGCCCGCGCTGATCTTCATGGGCATGTTCGCCGTCCTCAGCGGGACGCTGTACGCGCTGAAGCGGTTCACCTTCCCGGCGCTGGCGGGTGTGGTCTTCAACGGCGCGATTGTGGCCGTTACGGTGCTGTTTGTCGCACCACCGCAGATGCTGCCCGTCGTCGGGGCGACCGGCGCGACACTGGTGGTCGGACGTGCCCCGCATGCGATCACGGTGATGGCGCTTGGCTGGCTGACCGGCGCAGTGATGCAGCTTGTCATGCAGGTAGTGGGGCTGCGAAACTCGCGCCTGCGTTTTACGCTTAACTGGCGGCATCCGGCGCTGCGCCGCATTATGACACTGTACGCGCCGGTGATGTTCTCGCTGGTGATGGACACGCTGGTCATCCGGCCTTTCAGCTACATTCTGGCAGACCGCAGCGGCGTCGGTGCGATCAGCTACATGGATTACGCGACGATGCTGATCCAGTTCCCGCAGGGGCTGGTCGCGACGGCCATCAGCATCGCCATTCTGCCGACACTGGCACAGCAGACCGCCGAACAGACGGAACAGGCCTTCAAGAGCACGCTCGGCTTAGGGCTGCGGCTGGCGACGACGCTGATCGTCCCGGCGGCGGTGGGCATGTTCGTGCTGGCGATGCCGATTATCGCGCTGCTGCTTCAGCATGGACAATTTACGGCGGCAGATACCGAGACCACGGCGCAGGTGCTGCGGCTGTACCTGATCGGGCTGCCGTTCGCCGCGATTGACCTGCTGCTGGTCTATGCCTTCTATGCCCGTCAGGATACACTGACACCGGCGCTGATCGGGCTGTTCACGCTGGCGGTTTATATGGGCGTGGCGCTGGTGCTTCAGCCGCACTACGGATTCTACAGCCTGATGATCGCGGACACGGTCAAGCATATCCTGCACGCGCTGATCTCCGGCTTTCTATTACAGCGTCGGCTGAAGGGACTCGGTGGACAGCGCCTGCTGCTGACCCTGCTGAAGACCTCACTGGCAGCGGCGGTGATGTCGGTCGCGGCGCTGGTGACGATTAACCTGCTCGATCCCGTGCTGGATCAGAACCGGCTGATCGAAGAGGTGATATTTGTCGGCATCAGCGGCGGCGTCAGTGTGCTGGCCTTCGCGTCAATGGCGCTTCTGCTGCGCATCGACGAAGTGCGCTGGATCGCCCAGATGATCATGCGGCGGGTGCGTGGCTGATCTGACGACTGGTGATCACCATAGGCTGATTTAAACCTGCTTCAATATGTAAAATGTTTAGAGACCCTGTTTGAAAATTGGATTCCAAAGTCCGGCGGATTTGCAGCGTGCTGCGGCAGTATTGTGCCTGTAGCAGCAATTGCTGCTGCAATGTGCAGCAATCGGGGCGGTGTCACACGCGTTTCAGGTTCAAAATCGGCTTGCTGCTGCTGCTGCTGCCGCACAAAAAATTTTGTGCTGCTGCAACAAGGTACTCAGCGGGCGGCATTGAATCCCCCCCATGCGCAGCAAGTTAAGGATTTGCAAGGCGGAAAAGCCCCCCATCCCTGCGGAATAAATTCCGCTTTCCCTTCCCGGCATTGCTTGCAATGCTAACCACTCGGCAAACCGGAGTTTGCTATGCACCTCGATTTACTCTCCGAGGGAAGGGAGAAAAACAGGATGTGGGAGTATGAAAAGACCTCCCCTTTCAGTGCAACTTGTTGCGCCGGGGAGAGATTTAGGTGGGGGTCTTGGCGGCCTAATTTCGAGCGTGTAACTTGCTTAACTTGGTACGCCTTGGCGGCATTGAAGCCGCCCCATGTGCAGCAACTTTAGAGATTTGAGGCGAAAAAAGCCCCCCCATCCCGGCATGCTGCGCATGCTTTCCCTTCCCCCAGTCGCTTCGCTCCGAGGGAAGGGAGAAAAACAGGTTTTACGAAGGGCAGCATTACTTGCTATGCTGCTTAGGAGATGGTTTTTACGGATTCACGCCGGTTTTTAAATCTGCAATTTGCTTAAGTTGCTGCATATGGGGACGGCATTGAATCCGCACCTACTGGAAGCTGGGAGCCGGCCGTCAGAGAAGAGATGTTAAGGTGCGAGTACTCTACAGTGTAGCACGAATGTTCTTGTTGTGCGGTTAGAGTTTTCAAATCATCCGGCCCAATCTTTAAAGTACCGACTGATCAGGAAGCGCCTATGGTTATGACAGCGTTCGGAATCGGCAGGAAAACCGTATGGGCTGCGTAAAATTTCTCCGAAACTCTGCCGGATTCCTTTAAATTCCCGCGAATCCTCAGTACACATTCATATAGATTGCCTATCCTGAAGCTATTTCAATTAAAAATGCTGCCAGAGGTCCCGATGCTGCCCAACAAAAATTTTTCGCTCACATTTGCAATTTCTCTGTTTTTACTGATGTTGTTCCCGCTTATGGTCCCTGACACACAGGCGCAGGATGCGTCAGATCGTACGCTTCAGGAACGCGCGTTATTAGCCTTCCAGACGGTGAAAGGCGGCCCCGGCACCAACTTCGGCGCGACACTGGTGCTGAACGGGGATACGGTTGCCGTAGGGGCCAGCGGTGAAGATACGGCGATTAACTTCGATACCGGCGCGGTGTATGTCTACACGCGGGTTGGCTTTAACTGGGTGCAGCAGCAGGTGCTGCAAAGCCCGGTCAATACCAGTGGACTGTTTTTCGGCGAGGCGCTGGCACTGGACGATAACACGCTGGCCGTCAGCAGCTACTATCAGGATGACAGCGCCGGGGCGGTTTACCTCTATACCCGTGCGGCTGGTGTGTGGACATTACAGGCGACCCTGACCGCCAATGACCGTGCGGCTGGTGACCTGTTCGGTGTGGCGCTGGCACTGGATGGGAACACGCTGGCCGTCAGCGCACCGGGGGCGGATACCACCGCAGGTACAGACAGCGGCGCGGTGTATATCTTCACGCGGACCGGCAGCACGTGGGCGCAGCAGGCGAAGCTGGTCACCAACAGCCCAGCCAGCGGTGCGGGACGGTCACTGGCGCTGGAAGCAGGGACGCTGCTGATCGGTGATCCGGAAGCGACGGTCGGTGCGATGGCGCGTGCCGGACGGGTGATGGTTTATACCGGCGGGGGTGCGACGTGGACTCCGAGGGCGATCGTGACGGCGTCTGCCCCGCAGGCCACAGCGCGATTTGGTTACAGCCTGTCGTATTTCGGCGGCGCGTCTGGTGGACAGGTAGCGGTGGGTGCGCCGGGGCTGGCAACCGGTGCGGCCAGCGGCGCGGTGTATCTGTTTGCAGGCAGTGGTGCGAGCTGGACGCAGGTTGTGCATCTGACACCGAATACGCCGCAGGCCGGCCAGACCTTCGGTGAGGAAGTCGGCTGGAATGGGCAGCATCTGCTGGTGGGCGCACCGAATTACGATGCTGGTACCCTGCAAAGCAGCGGCGCGGTGTACGTCTTCGCGATGATTGGCAGCACGTGGGTGCAGAGTCAGTTTGTGACCGGGAATGATGCCGCGACCGGCGGCTATTTCGGCTCCGGTCTGGCAGCAGGGCCGGACTGGAGTGTGATTGGCTCCAGTGGGATGGTCAACAGTGTGACGTTCTACCGTCAGGTGTCTTCGGGGCAGGAACTGCTGATCAACGGCGGCTTTGAACTGGGTGACAGCGCTGATGTGAAAGTCCCGATGGGGTGGACGCAGAAGCACGCATCAAATGATAAGCGCAAATGCACCCAGGCGCGGGCGACGTATCAGGGTGCATGCGTTTACAAGTTCGCCAGCCGTGAAGGGGAGCGCAGCAAGCTGATGCAGGAAATCGACCCGACACAGTTTACGCTGAACATCGGCGATACGCTGGTGCTGGATGGTTTCGTCAATGCCAAAGGCAGCCATGTGATGACACAGGTCAAGGCGGTGGCCTATTATCCCGATGGGAGCCGCGAGAAGGCGATTGCCAAGATCCGTCAGCCGACCACCGGTTATGCATCACTTGGGACTTTCAGCAGCAAACTGAAGTTCACGCTGACACAGGTGCCGACCTCGATCAAGGTGCTGGTGAAGAATCGCGGGACCAGTGGCAAGGTGCTGTACGATGGTCTGAGCCTGTATATCCCGAACGCGGTGAATGCGGGAGTCGAGGGGTTGGTGCCGCTGCCGTGAGGTCCAACCCTATATGCACCAAATTAAGGGATTTCGCGGCAGAAAAGACCCCCCATCCTAAATCCTTCCCCCACTCGTTCGCAAGCTCACTCCGAGGGAAGGACTTTTGTGTGTGAGTGGGTTCATTCCCCTTCCCTCAGAGCGAACGATAGATACTCTTCCCGTCGGCAGTGTGTGGCGGATGGGGGCAGCGATGGCCTGATTTACTCCTGCTTTGACATGTAAATGGCTTAAGTAAGGGCCGGAAGAATCCGGCCCCTCATTTTGTGTATCGCTCAGGGACAATAGCAGGCCTGTATTTTTGGATCTTGCTGGTCTGTTGTGACCCGTATAGAATAACTGTGATCTGCTCAGATAAGGAAAGGAGAAAACATCATGCCGGCTTTTGCGACCATGATCGTGATCGTGAACGAGGAGTACTGCTGTTGAAACTAACCGATCTGAGGAGCAAATGTGAATCCCCGACTCAAGAAATTCTTCTCCTACTATAAACCCTATCGCGGCCTGCTGATGGCCGATATGGCGTGCGCGCTGATCGTCTCGATCGTGACGCTGCTGCTGCCGCTGGGTATCCAGTACATCACTGAAAATCTGCTGGACGGAAGCCAGCCGGATGCCCTGTCCCAGATTTATACGGTGGGCGCGGGGATGGTGGTGCTGGTCATCATCCATGCGCTGTGCAATATGTTCGTGGACTATCAGGGGCACTTGATGGGTGCGCGGATGGAAAGCGATATGCGCACTGAGCTGTTCGAGCATTACCAGAAGCTGTCGTTCAGCTTTTACGATGAGCAGAAAACCGGCCAGTTGATGTCGCGGCTGACGAATGACCTGTTCTGGCTGTCTGAGCTGTACCATCACGGGCCGGAAGATCTGGCGATTGCCGTGCTTCAGGGGATCGGCGTGCTGATCATCCTGCTGAGCCTCAACGTCCAACTGACGCTGATCATCTTCCTGTTTCTGCCGTTTATGGCGCTGTACGCGTTTTACTTCAACCGGCGGATGAATATCGCCCTGCGCCGCAGCAAGGAACGCATCGGTGATGTCAACGCGCAGGTGGAAGACTCGCTGGCGGGTATCCGTGTGGTGAAGTCGTTCACCAATGAAGATGTCGAGCAGCAGAAGTTCGCGTATCAAAACCGACGCTTCCTGGACAGCCGCCGCGATGGCTACCGCAGCGAAGGGTACTTCTACAGCGGGATGCTGATCTCAACCCATCTGATCACAATTGCGGTGGTCGTGTTTGGCGGCGCGGCGATTGTGAATGGCTCACTGGCGCTGCCGGAGCTGGTGACCTTCCTGCTGTGTGTCGGCATCCTGACGGAACCGATTCGGCGCGTGGTGAACCTCGCACGGCTGTATCAGGAAGGCTTTACCGGCTTCATCCGCTTTATGGAGATCCTCGAAGTCGAACCGGATATTCAGGATGCGCCGGATGCCGTCGATCTGGGCGAGGTTCAGGGGGATATCGAGTTCCGTGATGTGAGCTTCCGCTACCGGAAGGAGCATCAGGATGTGCTGAAGAACATCACGCTGAAGATCAGTTCAGGGGAATACGTTGCGCTGGTGGGATCATCCGGCGTGGGCAAGACGACGCTGTGTTCGCTGATCCCGCGCTTTTACGAGGTCTCCGAGGGGCAGATTCTGATCGACGGCGTGGATATCCGCGAGGTGACGCTGCGGTCACTGCGGCGGAATATCGGTATCGTGCAGCAGGATGTGTATCTGTTTGCCGGGACGGTGGCCGAGAATATCCGCTACGGCAAGCCGCACGCCACCCGCGAGGAGATCGTCGATGCGGCGATCAAAGCGAATGCGCATGAATTCATCACGAAGCTGCCGAACGGCTATGATACGGACATCGGCCAGCGCGGGGTGAAGCTCTCCGGCGGGCAGAAGCAGCGTCTGAGCATCGCCCGCGTATTCCTGAAGAATCCGCCGATTCTGATTCTGGATGAGGCGACCAGTTCGCTGGACAACGAAAGCGAAAGCGCCGTGCGCGAGGCGCTGGAAGCGCTGATCCACAACCGGACGACGCTGGTGATCGCGCATCGGCTGTCTACGGTGCGGAACGCACAGCGCATTATCGTGCTGACGGATAACGGCGTCGATGAACAGGGCACGCATGACGAACTGCTGTCACAGGATAGAGTCTTCGCCAGCCTGTACAACATGCAGTTAAAGTTCTGAGGCAGATCAGATCAATAGCCTCTAAATCTCCATCCTCAGCGGTGGAGATTTTTTGTATTTGTCGGTGTGGCCGTTGGGGTATAGGTTGGTGTAGTGAGGGGCGAAATTTCTACCCTGCCATTCTGCCCACCGGTACCCTGTCCGCCATAAGCGATTTTGGTTCCGTCTGGACTCCAGGCAACAGCATAGACAGGTGCTTGATAATTGTGTGATGTCAATTGACTCAGGATAGGTTGGGATTGAGAGAAGGAATTTTCAATATGCCAGATGTAAACTTTGCCGTCGTCACCTGCGCCTGCAAGGACTCGACCATTTGGATTCCACTTCAGATCGCTGATGCGAGTTGAGTTAGTCAGTGAGGCGACAAGTTGTCCGGTAGAAGCATTCCAGACTGCTACATATCCTTTATCATCGCCGCTTGCGATCAATTGGCTGACAGGATTCCAGTCGATAGTTATTACAGCATTTGAATGTATATTGAATGTTTTTTCTATGGTATCCAGTATCGGATTCCAGATAAAGATCGCACCAGTGACATCAGAGAAAACAACTTTACTACCTTTAGAGTTCCATGCGGCATATGTAATGTTGCCATTTGGACTCTTTTTAAGCATGCGGCTAGTGTACTCCAGATCACTGACATAAACGCTATGTTTGTTTTGTTCCAGCAAGAGATTTTCTGTAGGATGCCATTTCATTGTAGTTTCAACAGTAGTAACTCGCTGATCAAGCATACTTTGATTGGTGAGATCCCATACAATAATTTCTCCCGTAATATCACTACTTACAAGCTTTGTACCATCATAGTTGATATCTACTGAGATGACAGGACAATAGTGACCTGTAAACCATGTCTCGCTATTTAAAATTAGATTCATTAACTTAATACGATATGGGTCTGTTGTGGAGCATACAGTGTCAGCACCACTAGCAACCGCTAGAAGGTTTCCATCTGGGCTAAACGAGATACCTGTTATGTAAGTATTCACGCTTTCCTGAGCTAGGTTCATACTGGAAGCAAATATCACTAACACAGTAAAGAGCAGAATTCTGCTTGTGGACAGCAATACTCTTCGGAGCGATTCGCCGGTAGCTGATAAGATTTGGAATGTCTTATTGAACATGAATTACTCCGTATCATTCTGTTTCAACTATGCTATAGCATACGTCGGGATGACTGAGAGAACCCTTCAGCATTCGACGCTCAAAATGTGGCGCGGTGGGTGCTATAATCGTCAGACTGCTTATAGACTATCGTCCGGACTCCACGATGACCACTTCCCCTGATCGCATTGACCGCATCTATCACATCACCGCACAGGCCGACTGGGACGCCGCGCAGCGTCAGGGGCGGTATGAAGCACCAAGCCTGCAAACACAGGGCTTCATCCATTTCTCGACGGTCGATCAGGTGCTGAGGGTGGTAAATGCCATTTACACCGGTCAGACAGGACTGATATTGCTGGAAGTCGATACGGCGCGGCTTGAGTCTGAACTGAAATACGAGCCGCCGGATATGGCCGTGCCCGCCGAGCATCAGACCGACGAGCTGTTTCCGCACCTGTACGGCCCGCTGAACGTGGATGCAGTGGTGCGGGTGCATGACTTCCCCATGGGCGAAGATGGACATTTCACGCTGCCGGATGGCGTCCGGTAGTCACGACACTGACGTAAAACAAGCGTAATTGAAGGATATTCACATGACGATTGAAAGCGAAAAAGACCTGCTGGGGATGATGAAGATCGGACGGATCTGTGCGCAGGCGATGCATCACATGGCGAAGCATCTGGAGCCGGGGATCACGACGCGCGAACTGGACGACATCGGCGCGGATTTCCTGGAAAAGCACGGCGCACGCTCGGCCCCGATCATCACCTATCAGTTCCCCGGCACCACCTGTATCAGCATCAATGAGGAAGTCGCGCACGGCATCCCCGGTCCGCGTGCAGTGCAGGCTGGCGATATGGTGAATATCGATGTCTCGGCGGAACTGGACGGCTATTATGCCGATACCGGTGCGACATTTCTGGTGCCGCCGAGTACCGTAGAGCAGGAACGCATCTGCGATTACACCCGCCGTGCACTCGACAGCGCGATTGACGCGGTCAGCGACGGTGTGCCACTGTATGCGATTGGCAAGGCGGTGGAAAAGGTCGCCAAGGCAGGCGGCTACAGCATCATCCGCGAACTGGGTGGTCACGGCATCGGACGTGGCCTGCACGAATCACCGCGCAATGTGCCGAACTTCTTCAATCCACGGGCGCGTGCTCCACTCCGCGAAGGCATGGTGCTGACGCTGGAACCGTTCCTGAACACCGGGCGCGGTCGGATCATCACCGGTGATGATAACTGGACACTGAAGACCACTGACGGCAGCCTGTCGGCCCAGTACGAGCACACGGTGATCATCACGAAAGACAAGCCGATTCTGGTGACGGCGCTGAATTAGGGACAGTAACCCCCTATCCCTGCGGAATAAATTCCGCTTTCCCTTTCCCCCATTCCAGTCCCGCCGAAACTCCGTTTCGCACGCTCCTTCAGAGGGAAAGGGAGAAAACAGGTCGCCATGGTTCATTCGCTTCCCTCGGAGCGCAGCGACTGGCGGAAGAGAAGGTGGAGACTTAACCTGGCACACAAGGGCGGCATGGCATCCTTCTGATGTCTGGACGCCCTTTATTGTTGCGGACTACTTGCTCCGCAGGCGGCGGAAGAACTCGACGCTGGCCGCAATGATAATCAGGCCCTGAAGGACCACGGCGGCAATCAGCCAGGGTGAAGTGCTGCTCTCGCGGACGATGATCACCTGCTGCGGGACAGTCCCTGCGGCTCCGGCAGCGTTCGGATCAGCGACATTGACCTGCGCGACCTGAACGGCAGTCCCCTCAAGACCGGCAGCGATCAGGGCAGGATCGGTGGTGGGGGTCGGCGACGGTGTGACGACATAATCCGGCAGGTTGATCGGGATCGAAGCGGCGGTGGCAATCTGCGGAGCGACGACCTGCGTCGGCAGCGAGACCGGTGTCAGCGCGGTGTCAGTTTTGGCGATGGCGATCTGCGTCAGGATCGAGAGATCATAAGTCGGTGTGATGGTCGGTTGCTCGCCTGATGGTTGTTCACCCGGCGGTTCAACCAGTGGGACAGTGCCGTCACCGGGCAGGCCGATCGGACTTTCAGGCGTCGGCGTGGTTGGGTCTGGTGTGTTGGATGCTGTCAGCGTGACACCGGGCGGTAAGGGGGTCGGGGTATACGTCCCGGCGTGCGGGGGGACAAGGAAGATCTGGCCGA
>JAEZAF010000094.1 GCA_023430545.1 Chloroflexota bacterium | reverse complement strand
TTGCCGTAGCGCTCCCTGAATTTGGCGAACACGGCATCAAGCTGTTCGTCACTGGTGACATCGCACTGCTCGACAAAATCGCAGCCGATCTCCTGCGCCAGTGGGAAGACGCGCTTTTCCAGCATCTCACCAGCGTAACTGATGGCGATAGTAGCGCCTTCTTCATGCAGCCGCTGGATAATCCCCCACGCGATGCTGTTCTTGTTCGCCAGCCCAAAGACCAGTGCTGTTTTTCCGTCCAGTAAACCCATTGATGTAACTCCTTGTGATGATGTCTGTGACAGGGCTTAAACCTGATTACTGTAACCCCGACGGTGGTGGGTCGCTTCTGCCCTGATTTCGCCCCTGCTATCGACTGGCACGCTCGAAGGTGGTCCCCATCGCCTGTTCCACCGTCGGGATGTCATGTTCATAATACACACACAGATGTATATCGGTCAGCGATGTGTTCGGCGTCTGTTCCAGAAAATCGCGGAAGCCGTTCAGCATCGGCTGGATAATCTGCCCGGTGGGGCGTCCGGCCTGCCCTGCACAGAACAGCGGAAAGATGATACTGGTGATTGGCTGATAGCTGCTGGTCTGCTGCATCTGCTGCTCGTATGGCTTACGGATATTCACACCGTCGTTGAATTCCAGCTTTTCCTGCGAGACCACCCCGCGCCGCTCATTGACCTGTTCAACTGCTTTCAGTGTGTTGATCACGCAGGTGGTGATACCATCATTGTCGATGGCCTGCATCTTCTCCTGAAACTGGTGAGCCACAATCACGGTGATCGCATGGAAGATATAACGGATACCAGCTTCTGCCAGTTTACTCTCCGGATGTCCGCTGGTGGTCACAACAACCTGTGCCGGTCCGATCGGACGGCCTCGCCCGGTATAGGCGGCGTAGGCATCCAGCTCCATCTGAACCGTGTCTTCCAGAAGCAGCTTATTCGGATGATCAATAAGGGAACCGTAATAGCGCAGGCGGGATGAGACGGTATGCGCCTCGTATACCCGTGCCATTTGCAGATAATCGTTCTCGGTGTTGACGATCACGTCGATATTTTTGAAAGCGGTGATGTCTCCGCTGATCAGCCGCAGTCTGGCCGGGTGATCGCCATGCTGAAACGTGCCGCGATTGGCGCTTTTCCGTGCGACTTTAGGGTCGATCGGGCGGTTGTCCCACTTGCCCTTCAGATCCTTAACAAACGCTTCCTGTGCTTTGCGCGTCAGAGCGGCCAGCCGCTGGATCTCCGCCCAGACTGATTCCAGCGGCGGTTCACCGGTGTCGTAAGCAAGGCGCTGTTTCGCTTCAATGCCCAGTTTCTTCGCGACGGCTTCGACATCCTCACCGACGACGTACAGCGGCAGGATGCGTACATGGGCCCCATGTGCAAGATCGACTTCACGCTGCACCCAGTCGGAGTCCAGCACATTGGCTTCCATCACAACGATCAGTACATCGCTACTGCGGATGGCGTCGTAAATCTCATCAGACCAATTGTCACCCGCGTGCAGGGTAGTTTTATCCCAGAAGACAGTACAGCCGTGTTCCTTTTCCAGATAGCGATGCAGTTCACGTACCACTGCGTTTCCCAGCGGCTTATTACGGTAGCTTAAAAACACGTTATGGCTCATCCGTGTCCTCTCTGTTGGCTGACTTGTTGACTGACCGGCAGGCGGATCTGTCGGCTAGCGTATCTGCGGCGAAACTATATCTTGCCACGATCGCAGAGCGATTGCCAAATCTCTTAATGACACGGCCCGCCAGCCTTCTGGACCGTATGGTCACAACGCACTTTCACGAATGCGCTACAATTAACGCGTTCATCTGCATTGGCCATTGACGCGGGAAAAGGTACAACCAGCATGACCAGAAAAGCGAACAGGCGTGTGGAGATCCTCGAAGAGGAGATTGTATTCAAGCGCTATATCTTCCGCATTGTGCAGGCACGTCTGCGACACGAACTCTACAACGGTGAAATGAGTGATGTGCTCACACGGCTCTCGCTCAGCCGTGGGGACAGTGTCGCCGTCCTGATGCATGATCCTGAAGCGGAGACGCTGATCTTTACCGAGCAGTTCCGCTATCCCACTTACGACAAAACCCACGCGCAGTCCGGCTGGCTGATCGAAATCCCTGCTGGCACAGTGGAGCCGCATGAAAGCCCCGAAAAGACCATCGCCCGCGAGATTATGGAAGAGATCGGTTATCAACTGCGCGAGACGCAGCGCATCGGCACGTTTTATCTCAGCCCGGGCGGCACTTCCGAGCGCATCATCCTGTACTACGCGCAGGTCAGCCCCACAGACAAGACCGGGGAGGGCGGCGGCCTTGTGGAAGAAGGCGAAGATGTGCGGACCATCCTGATGCCGGTTAAAGAAGCCCTGAAGAAACTCCAGCATGGCGAGTTTCACGATGCCAAGACCATCATTGCGCTGCAGTGGCTTCAGTTGAAGCAGAACAGAAGCGAGTAGCCGTTTGACGACGATGAAAATCTTTCTGAGTTATGCCGAGGCCGATCACCTGTTTGCCCGGTATATCACCGATGTACTTCACAGCCGTAACGCCGTTATCCAGACGGATACCCTGGACGACTGCCAGCACGTGCTGCTGATCTACAGCCCGGAAGCCGCCGCCGATCCGCAGATTAAAATCGAGATCATCGCCGCGCTGATGCAGTCGAAGCAGATCACCGTGCTGACGGTCCGGCCTTCACCCGCCACCCTGACCGATTTTCCGTTCATGTTTGATGCAGCCGTCACTCGTTTTACGCTGACCAGCCCGGAGCAGGCCGCAGAAACACTTAACAGCATGGCCGCGCATTTCGGACTGTCGCAGGGGGCCGTGACGCCGCCGGATACTTCGGTCTTCGATCCGCAGCCCGCGGTGGTTTCACCGTCTGCTGAAGGAGAGGCTCAAACACCAGTGGCATCATCTCGCGTCCGCCGGACCCAATTCCCGCAGACCAGCGATACACTGGCGACCATGCTGTTTCATATCAGCGAACTGGGCGAAACGCGACCCAGTGCCGCCCTGACGCTGCTGCTGTGGCTGCCGCGTTTTTCCGCCGAGCATGCGAGCGTCCTGCGCGGCTTTCGCGATCAGCAGATGAGCACTCTGCGTACCCGCTGGATGCAGCAGATCGAAAAGGAAGCGGACAGCGCGATCAAAGCCGAGGACCAGACTCAGATGGAACGGCTGGCAGCGGTCGCACGCATTGTTGATCCGCTTCATCCGCTGGCATGGCGTTTGCAGAACACCCTGCGCACCAACCGGATCGAAGCGCTGTGGCGTGAGATACAGGCCAAGGCTGAGGCCGATGGATGGGCCTCCACGAGCGAACTGCTGGAGATGATGCGGTCTGTCAGCCCGCTGGACAGCCGTACCCTGCAAGCCGTTGAACGTTACAGCAGTGAAGTGGATTACGGCCCGCTGTATGAAGTCGCAGCACAGGCTGTAGACAGTGGTTATAACCGTGCCTTCGCTTATCTGATGGGCTATCTTCAGCAGCGCTACCCGCATTTCAGGGATATCCGCAACCTGCTGTCGAGTCTGAAGATTTCGTCTGAACTGGTTGCACATTTGAAGCCAAAGCATATTCTCCGGGAAGGGGGCAGCGTTCAGGTGATGGCGTTCTCGCCGGACAATACGCTGCTGGTCTCCGGTGGCAATGACGGCACCCTGCGGCTGTGGGACATCGAGCAGGCGCGGCAGGTCGCCCGTCAGCGGCGTGACGACGGCGGGATTCTGTCCGTCGCTTATTCGTATGATGGGATGCTGCTGGTTTCGTCCACCGAAACGGGCGTCGTGCGCCTCTGGCAGATGCCCGAAGGCCGCGAGATCATGACACTTGATCAGTTCAGCCAGCCGGTGACCAGTGTGTGCTTCACGCCAGATCATCAGGCGCTGATCTGCGGCGGTAACGGGGGCCGTATTCAGGTGGTGCGGATTGAGGACGGCATCGTACTGGCGGATGTCATCGGCCATCAGTACGCCGTGACCAGCCTCCGCCTGTCCGATCCGATCGGCGACGATCACCATCGACTGCTGCTGACATCATCCGAAGATCGCACCGTTAAAATCTGGAAATTCGAGATCACCCCGCCCTATACGCCGATTATCACCGAACTGCACACCCTGAAGCAGCATAAGATGATCGTTCAGGAAGCCGCCTTCAGCCAGACGGACCCGCTGCGGGTGGCATCGGTCGGCAATGATGGCTATCTCTGCGTGTGGTCGGCGCAGGAGGGTGAACTGCTGATGTCGCAGCGGAGTGACGCCATCCAGACGCGAGCGGTTGACTTTGCGCCGGGGCTGTCACTGCTGGCTTCCGGCGGTACGGATGGCCGTATCACCCTGTGGGATGCAGACAGCCGCAGGCAGCTCCATGTCCTGCATCATCACGAAGGCGCGGTCAATGCAGTGGCCTTCTCCGGTGACGGATTATGGCTGGCGTCCGGTTCCGCAGATCACAGCATTGTCCTGTGGCACCTCTAAAGTCAGCCTGATAAAATCAGCCTGATGAGGCGTGTTACACCCCGACAACCTGATTCAATTCGGCGGTGAGCGCCTCTGACAGCGCTGGCCGTCCGTGAAACTGTGCCGGTGTGTTCTGAAAGTGCGCGATGCGCCACTGCTCGCCCTGTCGGATCACGGTCAGAGTCTGAAGCGCATTTGTCGCCGGGTTGATCTGGCTGCTGCCGGGTGGGATCATCCCGGCGGCGGCACGCAGTACAGCCACCTTGTCGTACAGAAAGCGCACCTCGCGGACGATCCCGACATAAGCGGCGGTCTGATGATCAGCGAAGATCTGCGCCAGTTCACGCTCGATCTGTGCTGGTCCATGCATCTCACTGCCATCAAACCCTACCGATGTCCCATCGTCCGTAAACAGTGCAGCGAAATCACTGGCGCTGCGTTCATTCCATGCCTGATGAAGCTGACGATACAGCGCGATGACAGGCGCAGCTTCAGCGTTGCTCGTATTCATGATTTTCTCCGTGCTGTTATTCATCAGATCGTGTCGTCTTCCAGCAGTGTTTTCAGACGCTGCAAGCGGGCATCCCACCGTGCGCCGAGCAGGTCAATCCACGCGCTGACGGTGTGCAGCGGTTCAGGCGTCAGAAAGTAGCGTTTTTCGCGTCCGTGCGGCTGCACGGTCACCAGACCGGCATCGGACAGGATGTTGAGATGCTTCAGCAGCCCCTGCCGGGAAATGTCTTTTTCAAGCGTGGTGTTGAAGTCCTTTGCCAGTTGCGTGGCCGTCTTCGGGCTGTTCTCCGCCAGATTGATCAGCAGCAGCCGCCGGTTTTCATCGGCCAGTGCGCTGAAAATGCGATCCTGTGCGTCTGCCTGTTCAGATGTCATGGTGCTGCTCCATATAGTTCGCGATACTCTCAAGCTGGACTTCCCAGCCGCGTTCGTTCATCTGGAAGCGTGAGTAGCGGTGCGTTTCCGGCAGTGCTTCCAGCCCTTCTTCCGTAACGGTCACGCGTGTGCCGCCTGCCACCACTTCCAGATGAAATGTGACCAGTGTTTCTACCGGGAAACCCGGCTCCGGTGTCCACGTGAACGCGAACCATTCCGGCGGCTCGACACGGCGGATGCGTGCGTCATCGTCTTCGTATGCGGCGTGTTCACCGGCCTCGCTGAAGGACATCACCATCCCGACTTCGAGCCTCTCGAAGCGGATCGTCATGCCGAACCATCTGGAGAAATGCTCCGGCGTTGTGATCACACGCCAGATCTTCTCTCGCTCCGCATTGATCACGATGCTGCGTTCAATTTTAAGCGAAGTTGTCATCGTTTTCCCTGATTCCACTGTTTGTAGATAATGTGCAACAAAAAGGTTGCGCATATCATAGCGATAACTGGATGGGTTTGCAAATGGTGTTTTGCAACCATCGCCGTGAAACGGTGTCTAATTTCAAAGTTGCAGGACGAGAACGCCCGATGATCTGACTGTATAAGCGTATCTATAGAGTCAGGCAGCCGTCAGGCATATCGACGCTATTTCGAGTATATTTAAGGAAATCCTTACTCATATGATGAAAAAGGAGTTCACTGTGAAACGTATCTCCGCTTTGCTGGTCACCACGCTCGCGCTGCTGGTGCTGACCAGTCTGAATCTAAGGGGTGTGGAGACTGTCTCTGCCCAGACTGGCCCGGTCCTTGGCACCAATACCGAGGGTGCTCAAATCGTCTATCCACCGCCGGTTTATGTCCTGCGCGGCACGGTCCAGGTGATGGGGACCGCCGACCTGCCGGATCAGATCACCCATTTTCTGGAATACCGTCGTCTGGCCGATGATCTCTCCGTCCCCAACCAGAATGCTGAATGGACACCGGCCACACTGCCCAACCGTATTCCGGTCGAGAATGGCGTATTGGGTGAGTGGGACACCACCGACACCGAAGATGGGATTTATGAACTGCGCCTGACGATTAATGTCCGCAATTCTGGTGCGCAGTTCTTCCGCGTTGCCCCGCTGCGGATTGAAAATGAGTTCGACTCGCAGGGTGCGATCCCCACACTGGAACTGATCCGTGTCACCCCGACCCGCGTTCTGACTCGTCCGACGCTGGCGGCTACGCCGACTGCGATCAGCTCCGCCGCGACCGTGACGGCCCGTGTGGATGCCAATGTCCGCTCTGGTGACGGCCTGAACTATCCCGTGATCGGCAACCTGCTGACCGGCGAGGCCGCCCCTGTCATCGGTATCAGTGCGACCGGCTCCGGCTGGTATTACATCCAGCTTGAAAACGGACGCCGCGGCTTCATCTCGCCGTCAGTCGTCAATATCACCGGTAATCTGGCAAACCTGCCGACCTTCTTCCCGCCAGCGACACCGACGCCGACCCTCACACCGACACCGACCGCGTCCGGCGACCTGCTGATGAACGGCCATGCGACCGTGCCGGATCGTCCGCGCTGCGGTGAGCAGTTCGACGTTCAGATCAACGTGACCAATGCGGGGACCCTCGCGACCAGCTCCAGTGTGCTCGTCCGCATTCAGGATGTTGATATCGCATCAGGTGTAATCACCACCGTCGGCACCAATTTTGTCCCGATCCTTCAGCCGGGTGGTAATCACGTCGTCGTCATCCCGATGACGATCTCCAGCTTCCCCGGTACCGATCACCGCATCACTGCCACCGTGGACGCCAACAATCAGGTGATCGAGACCAACGAGGGCAACAATACCTACACCTTCGATTACCGTCTGCGTCAGGGTGTCTGCCCGTAACCCTGACCTAACCCTATAATCCGTTAACCGCCGGAGCGCGATAGGGCATGTAATCCCTGTCGCGCTCTTGTGTTTTATGCCCCCATACCTGACAATCGCAGTTCCAAAAGTAAACCATCCACCTGAAAGCCGCGTTCCACACCATGACCCTGAAACATGACAAGATCCTGATCGTCGATATTGAGGCGACCTGCTGGGAAAACAACGAAAATCCGCCCGGTATCATCAATGAGATTATCGAGGTCGGCGCGTGCCTGCTGGATACACACAGCCTCGAACTCAGCGATAAGTCGAGCATCCTCGTCAGACCGGAGTTCTCGTTTATCAGTCCGTTCTGCACGCAGTTGACCAGTATCACGCCAGAGATGGTCGAGCGCGATGGTGTGAGCTTTGCCGAGGCCTGTGCGATGATCGAAGAACGCTACCAGTCACGCGGACGGCTGTGGGTCAGTTGGGGGAATTACGACCGGAAGATGTTTCAGGCGCAGTGCAAGGTGCGCGACATCCGCTATCCATTCTCGGATCATCACATGAATGCGCGCAAGGTCTTCGGCTACTGGATGAACAACAAACATCAGATCGGGATGGCGCAGGCCTTCGAGAAGCTGGAACTGCCGTTAGAGGGCACACATCATCGCGGTGACGATGACGCCTGGAATATCGGGCGTCTGCTTCAGGTGGTGCTGAAGACTCACGGCATCGGCGTGCTGGCAAAGTATTGGTGAGCGCTGTACGTGATACAATCTGTTATGTATATAAAAAGGCTTTCCTGATGTCAGATGCACAGATCATCGAAGTCATCCCCATCTATACCGACGATGATGGCAGGATGCGAGTTAGTGGCACGCGGGTGCTGCTGGACTTAATCGTTAATGCGTATATTCGTGGTGAAACCCCCGAACATATTGTGCAGATGTATCCCACTCTCACTCTGGATCAGGTTTATCTCGCGATTGGTTACTATCTGCGCCATCGCGAAATGGTAGATGACTATATTCGCCGGATGGATGAAGATGCCGAGCATCTGCGGCGTGAATGGGAAGCCGAGCATCCGCCAAAAGTCACACGTGCGGATTTACTGGCACGGTTGCAAAACAGGCAAGACAGCGCCAAATGAAATTCCTCGCAGACGAAAACTTTAACAATGATATTCTGCGCGGTGTCTGGAGGCGCATCCCGGATGCCAGTTTTACACGTGTGCAGGATACTGAGATTGCGGGTGCCGATGATCCGCGTGTGCTGGAGTATGCTGCTGAACACGGCTACATTATCCTTTCACATGATGTGAATACCATGCGTGGGTACTTCTATGATCGTATCAAGGCAGCATTATCCGTATCAGGTCTATTCCTTGTCCATAAACAGATAACCATCGGGGAAGTGATTGACGCTCTCGAACTCATTATCCTCGCCAGCGATGAGAACGACTGGATAGGGCAGGTCACATACATCCCATAAGTAAAGTAACACTTCATCATGTCAGGTTTCTGAGCAATCAACCTATACAAACCCGAAACCCAAAGCTCCGACTCGAATCATCCACCGCCGCACCGCTCCGAAAATCACACCGGAACATCTGCGGATCGCGCTCGCTCCAAGCGCCGCCGCGAATCACGCGGAAATTCGCCTCACTGTGCAGATCATTCGTGA
>JAEZAF010000014.1 GCA_023430545.1 Chloroflexota bacterium | reverse complement strand
TTAACCGGCGATACCGACTTCATCACCAACGGGCAGGTCGCCTCACCTGCGGGTAACGGTATCCTTTTCACCGATGCCATCACATGGCTGACGGGCTACAGCGAAAGCGTCACCTTTACGCCGCAGGCCTTCAGTACCGGACTGCCGCTGGTCTTTGTCGCCCCGCAGACCATTGATCGCATCGCGCTGTTTACACAGATCTTCATGCCAGGGGCGATGCTGCTGGCGGGGTTAGGAGTGTGGGTGTGGCGCAACCGCCGTTAGAGTCTGGCTCATCGGAGGGACATAGATCGCGGCGGATGTCTGGTCGGGGCAGGCTGGCTGTGGTGGCGCTGATCATCGTGATCGGTGTGCTGTTTATCATACGGCCAACGCCTGAACCCCCATTTGCGCAGGAAGATGAACAGCCGATTTTCCCTGATATGGCCGCCGTTGAACTGGCATCGATGAATATCTTCGATGCCATCAACGGTGCAGCGATGACCATCACACGCGATAGCAACGGTGTCTGGTTTCAGGAAGAAACCGGTGAGGCCTTCGATGCACGTGAGGCCAGCCTGATGGCCGAGACGTTGGTGATGCTGTCGTATCGCGATGTCATTCCGCTTGAGCCGGATAGTCCGCTTGAGCCTTATGGCTTCGATCCCTCAGCGCAGTTTTTCATCGAATTTCTGGAAGCGGATGGCACGCCCCATGCCGTCGCATTGGGGGATGTACTGCCAGATCGCACAAAGGGGTATTATGCACTGGTCGATGACCGGCCTGCGATCTATGTCATCCCGCGTGGGGCGGTCGATTACCTGATCCAGTTACTTCAGGAGACCACGGGAAATCCTTAATTAATTTCAGACATTCTTACATGATTCTATTGTCTTACGTGTATCATATTGGTTGTATTACAGGATATTTCTGGTTACTGCTCAGCGTAAAAACCGCGTTCCAGACCAGCTCATTATGAACTACATGTAAAATGAGTAAGTGATTCCAATGGTCCTGTAATTGCTTGACAAGAAATTGGAGTCACGATACTGTATAGATTGCCTTCTGGACTAATCTATCCCCGACTCTTAGCCGGGGATTGTTTGCCTACGGCGACAAGCGACTGTGGCTTTTTTTTGCCTAGCGCTAATCTGTGCCAACGTTAAGGAGAGTAAGGAACGCGCCCTGCAGAGTTGTGCTCTACGCAGGGCTTCCGTGTGTGTGCTATGGTTGCATCTGCTGAAATGTTATCACGTAAAGAAATTGAGAGCCAGCTGCTCGAAAAGGCTCGTACGCAGGGCGGCATTACCTATGATGACATCCTTGCCTTAATGCCTGAGGCCGAGGCAGATGTCGCGCTGCTTGACGATGTCATGGACAGCCTGATGGAAGCTGGTGTCGCTGTCGGCCCAAATACTCCGAACGGTAAAGTTGAGGAAGTGGACGAAGTGGAACTAGGTCTCGCAGAACCCGATGATCTCGACATTGCTGCTGAAGGGGAAGATATTCAATTCCATAAGTTCGACCTCGTCGAAGACGCAGGTTATCAGCAGGCACTGGACACCGACGATGTCGTGGGTCTCTACCTGAAGGAAGCGGGCCGTGTCCCTCTGCTGACCGCCGACGAAGAAGTATCGCTTGCCAAGCGGATGGAGCGCGGTGAAATGGCGCGCCAGACGCTTGAAGAGCATGGCGATCGCCTGCCTGCGGACGACGTCTACGAACTGAAAGACCTGATCGCAGATGCGGAAATGGCGCAGGAACATCTGATCCGTGCCAATGCCCGTCTGGTGATCAGCGTTGCCAAGAAGTATATCGGGCGTGGTGTTCATTTCCTGGACCTGATTCAGGAAGGGAATATCGGTCTGATCCGTGCGACCAACAAGTTCGAATACCAGCGCGGACACAAGTTCAGCACCTATGCGACGTGGTGGATTCGCCAGGCGGTCAGCCGCGCCGTCGCAGATCAGGGGCGGACGATCCGTGTGCCGGTTCATATGGGCGATCAGCTCAATCGAATGCGTCGCGTCCAGCTTCAGATGCTTCAGGATCTGGGCCGCGAGCCAACGATTGAAGAACTGGCTGTGGGGATGGAAACGACCCCCGATAAGGTCGAGAACCTGCTGGAGATCTCGCGCCGTCCGGTGAGCCTTGAGACCCCGATCGACGACGAAGGCGATTCGACCTTCGGTGATTTCGTCGAGGATGTCAACAGCCTCGCCCCGGCAGAGGAAGTTGCTACGCATCTGCTGCACGAACAGCTTCAGACCGCGCTGAACCGTCTGCCACCGCGTGAGGCGCAGATCCTGCGCTTGCGTTACGGGCTGGAAGATGGCCGTGTCTATACGCTGGAAGAAGTCGGCCAGACCATCGGTGTAACACGTGAGCGCGTTCGCCAGTTGGAAGCGCAGGCCCTGAACCGTCTGCGTCAGTCGTCGGCACATATCATCCTGCGGGATTACCTCTACGAAGAGTAAATCCTTCAAACGTGTCGCCCTCCGATACTGGTGGATTGATACGTCTGGCAAAATCTGAATACGAACTGACTCTAAGCGCGAAGTCGCCACAAGGTGGTATAATCACCGGAAGCTGCTTCGCGCTTTTTGCTTGTGCAGCAGAGTTTTGCTGGCTGGAAACGGAGTAAGACACATTGCAGGCAAAAGAAACACGCGGGCCGGTTTTATGGCCGATACTGCTGGTCATCTTTGGTGTACTGCTGCTGCTGGATAACTTCCTGCTGTTGGGTGATTTCAATGTCGCCACCCTGCTGCCACTGCTGCTGGTCGTTGCCGGGGCGCAGATCCTGCTGCGTGGTGATCTGCTGCCCGAAGCACGCACCCGCAGTTTTGCGATTACACGTGGCAGTGTTGAAGCCGGGACACTGGAAATCAGCGCCGGTGGGATCGATGTCGATGTGCGTCCACTGACACAGGGCGGACGCCTGATCGCCGGGCAGTTCGCAGCGGAATCGCGCCCCCGCCTGACATCTGAAGGCAGCCATGCCACCCTGCGCTTCTATCGGTCCGACACACCGTGGTATGCCTTTGGCGACTGGCAGATAGGCGTTGCACGGGATCTCCCGTGGCAGATTTTCGCCAGCACCCATGTCGGCCAGCTTCAGATAGATCTCGATGGCCTGATCACGCAGGATGTGCTGGTGGCAACCGGCATCGGTGATCTTCGCTTTGTCTGCCCGGCGGAATCACTGGGGCGCATCGAAGTCCGTTCCACACTCGGCACCATTCACCTTATCACACCACCGGGTGTGGCCGCGCAGATCACGACGAAAGCCGGTCTGCTGTGTACTGTGCACCATGACGAGACCCGCTACGAACGTATCGAAGCGAACCTTTACGCCGCATTCGATGCCGATGACGACGCCCCACTGGTGGAAGTCCACGTGTTCGGCGGCGTTGGTGATGTGTATCTTTCCTAGTGCAACTATCTGAATTCTGTGTTGTAATCGCTGACTCTTGTGACGTTTACCGATTGATTTAAGCTCCGATATGACATCCACTTTTCTCATCCGTGATGCGCTTGAAGATGACCTTGCGGCATGTCTGGCGCTGGATCACCGCTACGACACCGATTATGTCTGGCAGACCAGCATCGGGCAGGACCTGAACGGCTGGCAGATCCTGTTTCGGAAGGAACGCCTGCCACGCACGCTGGAGTCCGAGCATCCGACCAGCGAACACCGCCTGCGTGCCACCCTGCCAGCAGACCAGTGCTTTCTGGTTGCGAGTGAGCGCGTCAGTGAGTCGACCGAAGATGGTGAAGCGGTGGAAACCCATCTGCTTGGTTATCTGAGTATGCGCCGTGAGCCGTCGCGCCGTGTTGGCTGGATTCAGGACTTTGTGGTCGATTCGCCCGTGCGCCGTGCAAAGATCGGGACGCGTCTTTTCAAGGTGGCGCGTGCGTGGGCGCTGGAACATGACCTGACGCGGCTGATGGTCGAGACACATACCCGCAACTATCCGACGATCAACTTCTGTATGTCGCTTGGCTTCTCATTCTGTGGGTACAATGACCGCTACTTCGATCATCAGGATATCGCCATCTTTCTCGGCCAGACCCTTCGTTAGACAGTCTTAGACCTAAACGTATTCTATGGATAACCTGCTCCTTACGATTCTGACAAGTATTAACGAGATCCTGTCGGCGGCGATTGTCGTGATCGCGGTCTCGATGCTGCTGTATAACCTGACCCGTAATGTCAACAACCGCGTTGCAAGGACCTCGGCGGCGGTGCTGGCCTGCGTCACGATCTCTTACATTGCTGATGTCTTTGTCGCACTGCATCCCAGCCCGATGACCGCGCTGGCGGTGCTGCGCCTGCAGTGGATCGGGATTGCGTTCATCCCGGCGGCGATCTTCCATATGTCGGATGCGCTGCTGGCGACGACCGGATTACCCTCTCGTGGGCGGCGGCGTCGGGCAGTGCGCCTGCTGTACACGGTTGCGACAGTCTTTCTGGTGCTCTCGGTTTTCACCGATGTCATCGTCTATCCGGTGCTGCTTGAAGATGGCTATTATGGCCTGCGGGCGGCCCCGGCCTTTCTGATCTACATGGCGTATCTGCTGATCGCCAGCGTGATCGCCTTTATTAACGTCAACCGCGCCCGTCAGCGCTGCCAGACCCGCAGTACCAAGCGGCGGATGGCCTATCTTCAGGCCGCGATGCTGACCCCGCTGATTGGCATCTTCCCGTTTTCGGCATTCTTCACCGGCCCCACCGATACCAGTGTGTGGGCGCTGACACTCGTCAGCCTTGCCAATATCTTTGTCATCCTGATGCTGTCGTTTCTGGCATATCCGCTGTCATTTTTCGGCTCGACGATCCCTGACCGCGCCGTCAAAGCTGATCTGCTACGCTTTATGCTGCGCGGGCCAGTCACCGGCCTGCTGATTCTGGCGACGATCATCTTCACGTCACGGGCGACGCAGATCTTCAGCCTGCCGGGGGACAGCTTTATGCCGTTCGCCGTGGTAGCCGTGGTGCTGTTCTGGCAGTGGATGGTCGATCTGGCGCTGCCCAAGCTGGACCGCTGGCTGATCTACAATGAAGAAGACGATACCCAGCTTGCCAAACTCCAGACGCTGAGCCGGTCACTGCTGACGCGTGAAGACCTGATTCAACTGCTGGAAGCGCTGCTTCAGGGGGTGTGTGATTATCTGCACGTCAATGATGCCTTTATTGCCTCAACCTATAACGGGGAACAGGAGATCATTCATCAGACGGGCGAGAGTAATATTCAGGTCGAACAGATCAGCGCGGAAATCGAGACGCTGCGCCAGATGTTTGCCGATGGCGATATCGCCCCGCAGCGCTGGCAGGGTTACTGGGTCTTTGGCCTGTACAGCAAGCGTAAAACCCGTCCGAATGGTGCCCCGCTGCTGATCGGCCTGATGAGTGTCGAAGCCCATTCCGGTGAAAACCCACGTGAGCAGGATCATGACGGCCTGCTGGCGAGAATGATCAGCCAGGCGGCGCACAGTGTGGATGATCTACTACTGCAAGGCGAGATTTTCGCCGTACTGGAAGGGCTTCTTCCGCAGTTTTCCACCACCCGCCAGCGTGCGCAGGAAATGGAGTACAAGCCTGGTTATTCCAAGGTTATCAATACCAGCGCGAACAACGGCCTGACGTTCGACCGGACGCAGGTGATCGCACAGGTGCAGGCGGCACTGCGTCACTATTACGGCGGGCCGGGGATGTCCCAGAGCCGACTGCTGGAACTGCGCATTGTCCGCGAAGCGCTGGCTGAAAACGACAATAATCCGGTCAAGGCGCTGCGTGCGGTGCTGGATCGCGCGATCGAAAATCAGCGCCCGCCCGGTGACCCTGACCTGCGCAGTCAGGAATGGCTGTTGTACAACATCCTCGAGATGCGGTTCATCAAGAAGCGCAAGGTGCGTGAGATCGCTGACCGGCTGTATATGAGTGAAGCTAACCTGTATCGCAAGCAGAGCCTCGCGATTGAAGCGGTATCCGACGCGCTGATTAATATGGAAATGGACGAGATCAACTCGAAAGCATAAGTTTGATCAGTGGCGCGCTGCGGCACTTTGCAGCACTTTGCAGCAAATTGTGCTGCAACAAGCCTTTGCTGGCGAGTGTTCAGGTTCAAAATCCGCTTGCAGCAGCAGCAGCAGCACAAAAAATTTTGTGCTGCAACAAGAATGTGCTACCGCAGTTGTTATATTTGAATAATATCATGCAGCCACACGAAGTTCAGATGCAGGAACCTTTAGCATAGCACAGATGTTCGTGCTGCGCGGTTCGAATTTTCAAACGAAGTGGACCAAAAAAGCTCGCCTTCCCGGCATTGCAAGCAATGCTAACCACCCGGCGATAGTTGCTGCTGCGCAACCGGAGTTTGTTACACAACCTCAGTTTGCATTCCGAGGGAAGCATGCATGTGGACACAGCAGGCTGGGTCCCATATGCACCAAGTTAGGCCATTTTAAATGTTATCAGGCCACGGCTGCCCCCATCCTAAATCCATCCCGGCATTGCAAGCAATGCTACCCACTCGCTCGCAAGCTCACTCCGAGGGAAGGACTTTTTGTGTATGAGTGGGTTGATTCCCTTTCCCTCGCAGCGGGCGACGGATGCTTTTCCCGTCATCTGCGTACAGGGGGAAGATACCGTCTTAAAAGTCAAGCACAAGCAGGCAAATAGTTAGGATTGAAGGGGGTTTTTTCCGCCTCAGAATACCTCAGCTTAATGCGGACGCGCTGAAGCGCTTCCCTACAAAATTGCATGGTGAAACGCCTAATTTGTCCGTATTTCGGAGAGAAAAGCCAGAGTGGTCTGTGGCGTATGTTCCGACAAGCTGGCCTGATGCATGATATGTCAGATTCCAGCGGCGGATGCTTCGGGGCTAGGGTGTGAGGGTAGATGCTGCTGTGATGAGGGCCTCGCGGGTGGTGATGCTGCGCAGCGTGAGGACATAATCCAGCAGGGATGGGCTGCCCCGGTAAATCCCCTGCACGGCTGGACCAATGGGATCTTCGCCGCCGATTCCCGGTACGGTCCCGCCCTGATAGCCGCCATAGAAGGCGAAATAAGCCTGATTCAGCCGCCGGATCAGATAGCCGTTTTCGGCAAAGAAGCGCCGCCGTTCTTCCATATACGCCTCGGCCTGCTCGACTTCTCCGGCGGCCAGCAGGGTATCGACGGTGATGCGCGTCTGGTTCATCTCCGCGCCGAAGTCAAAGGTGCGCGGCGCGATTTCGAGATAATTGATCCAGTCCCGCAGCCAGCGCCGGAAACGCTCAAAGGGTGTGGGCGGTGCGGGGAAGGGATTCTCCGGGATCATCGGGATGTATTCGGGATAATAGCGCTCGACAACCTTCGGCCAGATGACCGTGCCGAAGACATCGGCGGCGGTTTCGTTGATGATGCGTGCCTCGCCGGTGAAGTCATAGGCCAGCCCCAGCGGAAACAGGAAGAAATAGTGATGCAGCCATTCATGGGCGAAGGTGTCGATGGCGAAGGGCAGGCTGTCGGTTTCCAGAATCATGGCCGGATAGAGCGCGATCCCGCCCAGCGGTACGACCAGCGCCGAGACATCGAGCCGGTCCTCGATGGCCTGTTCCAGTGCGATGCGCTGTTCGACTGGCATGGCGTTGACGTTGATTGAGACCTGCATCTCGATTTTGTCACGCGGTGAGACGATCACCAGATTGGGGACGCGGGTGAAGCGCATCGCCATCGGCGGCAGAAGCTGTCCCAGTGTGCCGAAGCCTTCATCCACGAGCACCGCCGCCACCTGACCTTCGAGGATGGCTTCGGCGGTGTTCTGGCGTTCGGAGAGGCTAAGGCGCAGGGCATCACGCCCGGTACGCAGGTCAGCGCTGGCCGCATCGGGATCGCTTACCGTTGGATCGCTATAGAGTGTGTCGATCCGGGCATCGAGTGAATTGGCCTGCCGCAGATCGTCAAAATAGTCGCGGACAAACGCCGACCGGTCCGCCTCGGTCATCAGCGCATGGGCGCCCCACAGGGTTTGCGAGGTTTTGGCGGCCAGTGCGCTGAGTTCCCATCCGAGATAATCAAACTGCTGATCGCTGACAATGGTCGAGACGGCGTACCATGTCGTGCCGATGGGCAGCGTCGAATATTGCAGAAAGATCAGGATAAAAAGGAACAGCAGGCTGTAGCGGACGAATCGCCATAACCGGCGGATGAGACGGCGGAACAGGCTTCCGCCGTGCTTTCGTGTGAAATCCGGTGATGGTGAGATCAAGCGATTCAAAGAAGAGACGCGTTCCGCAGGGGGAAGCGCGTCTGTTTACTCGCGGAACAGTTCGCCGACGCTGCGGCCTTCGTGGGCGCGGCGGATGACCTCCGCCAGCAGCGGTGCGACCGACAGAATTTTCATGTTGGGCAGGGTGCGCTTCTGCGGGATGGTGTTGGTCAGGATGATTTCCCTGATATTCATGGTGCTGAGGCGCTGATAGGCTTTTTCGCTGAGGAAGCCATGCGTGAAGGCGAGGTAAATATCCTTTGCGCCGCTCTCGCGCAGCACGTTGACGGCGTTCAGCACGCTGCCAGCGGTATTGACTTCATCATCGACCAGCAGGACGTTGCGCCCCTCGACCGTGCCGATGATCGACATCAGCTCCGGCTGTTCGGCGTTATCGACACGGCGCTTTTCGACCAGGGCGACCGGCACGTTCAGGCGTTCGCCCCAGTTGCGGGCCTGCTTCGCATAACCGAGATCGGTCGAGACGACGGTGAGATCTTCGATGTTCTTGCTCTCGACATAGTCGCTCAACAGATGGAAGGCGGTCAGTGCGTCTCCGGGGATGTTGAAGAAGCCCTGAATCTGCCCGGCGTGCAGGTCAATGGTGATGTAACGATCCGCGCCTGCGGCCTCGATCATGTTGGCGACCAGTCGGGCGGTAATCGGTACACGCGGCTGGTCCTTCTTATCCGACCGACCGTAGGACAGATACGGCACCACCACATTGATCCGCCATGCGGAGTCGCGCTTGAGGGCGTCGATCATGATGAGCATCTCCATGAAATTGTCGTGAATTGGAGAACTCATGGTCTGAATCAGATAGACATCCTGACCGCGCACACTTTCCTGCAGGCGCAGAAAAATGTTCTCGTTTGAAAATACCGTCCGTTCGTAGTGTCCACTGCGGATGTTCAGGTAGGCGCAGATCTCGTTTCCAAGCTCACCTGAAGCTGACCCGCTGAAAAGTTTGATATCCCCAAATCCCATTTTGGAAATTCCCCCAGGTTGCTGCCCACCTTCGTCGACCTCGTAAATCGTCCCCGGTATCACTGGCATTGCTATCGTTCCTTCATTGATTTACTGCAATCACGCGTCGTGGTTCTGCTGTGTGTCTCAATTATACCAGCCGCTTGTGCAGAAATCCGCAATCGGTCTGGTTTGGACTGAATACAGCGGACACGGCATGCCGTGTCCCTACCTTCTGTATGTTTTGCAGGACCTATCCCGGCCATATCCCTTACAGTCTATGGTGGTATGGCGTACATTTTTCGGAAGCACACGCAGGTGCTCCCCTACTGCATTTTAAAGCGTTTGTAGGGCCGCCTGTCTATCCATCGTCTGAGCACAATCGTGATGATCCCAACATCCTCTAGCGGTCGATGCCGCTGATGACGCCGCCCTGTGCCGCCAGTTCACGCCGGACTTCATCGGTGGGGATCTCCATCATCAGCACCAGTTTTTCCGCCAGATTACGGAAGACCGGCGCAGCCACCTGACTCGCCCAATAGCCGCTGCGTGGACGATCCAGCTTCACCAGAATGCTGATCTGGGGGTCGTCGGCGGGCAGGAAGCCGATCATGGTCACAATCGATGTGCCGTCGCCCTGTTCATAGCCGCCCGTCGGATTCGGGATCTGGGCGGTGCCGGTTTTACCTGCAATCGAGTAACCCTGAAGCTGTGCGCCGCTGTCCAGACCTTCTTCGACCACCGAGACCATCATATCCGTGACGATATTAGCGGTTTCCGGCGACAGCACACGCTCGAAGAGCTTCGGTTCCAGATTACTGATGACACCGCCCCGCACAATCTGCGAGACGACACGCGGCTGCATCAGCAGGCCGTCATTGGCGATCACATTGACGGCGGTCAGCATTTGCAGCGGAGTCACGGCCACACCCTGACCGAAGCTGTTTGCGCCGAAGTCGGCCTCGCTCCAGTTGGGATCGATATTGGGGATTTTCAGGATACCGTTGACTTCACCGTTGAGGTCGATGCGGGTACTCTGACCGATACGGAAGCCGGAAATGCGCCTGTAAAAATCATCCTTGCCCATCTCAAGGGCGATGTTGACCGCGCCGACGTTGAGCGACTGAACCAGCATCCCCTCGACATCGATCAGGCCATGCGCGGCGCGGTCCCAATTGGGATAGGTCTGCCCGCCGATGGTGATATCGGCGGTGTCGTTATAGGTCCAGTCGGGTGTGATCGAGCCGTTTTCGAGCGCTGCCGCGACGGTCAGCACCTTGAAGACCGATCCGGGTTCATACTGTGCTTCGATGGCCGGGTTTTGCAGCACACGGGTGTTACCCGCGTACTGTTCGTAATTGTTCGGGTCGTAGCTGGGATAACTCGCCATCGCCAGCACGTCGCCGGTACGCGGGTTCATGACGATAATCGTCCCTCGGGCCGCGCCGGTGGCCTGAATCGCCTGCTCCAGTTCGCTTTCCGCCAGATACTGGACATCACGGTCCAGTGTGAGGACGAGATCCGCGCCGCGATTGACGCGCTGATCGGGCAGCAGTTCAAACGGGATGTTGCTGATCTCCTGACGGGTGGTGCGGCCTGCCAGCTCGTTGTTATAGTAGGCTTCGACGCCGAGATAACCGACGTAATTCGCGCCGGAGCCGCCGACGAATCCAATCACCTGACTGCCGAGTGCTCCCTGTGGATAGTAGCGGCGCGGCGTCTGTTCCACGACGATGGCGCTGCCGTAATTCAACTGCTCGATACGCCGCCACGTGGTCGGATCGACATTATTGGCAAGGAAGACATACCCTGCCTCGCTGTTGACTGCTTCGCTCACAACTCGCGGATCGAGATTCAGGATGGCGGAAAGCTGCTCGATGGCGCTGTCCTTATTGGAAAGCAGGCGAGGGCTAATGCCGATACGATAAAGCATGGTATTGACGGCCAGCGGCTGGCCGTTGCGATCATAGATCGTCCCACGGGCGGCGATCTGCTCACGGGTGGTGGAGTAGTTGGTGTCGCGGATGCGCTCGATCTCCATCGCGACACGCGGGTCGGGTGGAGCCTGAAAGAGAATCAGCCTCACAATCAGGATGATGCTCGCAAGGCCCATCGCCCCGATCACAAATGGGAGCCGCCTGCGCAGCATCTCCTGCTGATGGCTGGGCGGCGCGTTGACAGTTCCCCCGTAAACCTGCTGCATCTGCTTCCCTTCCGTGCTTGTTTACCGGGCCGGAAGAATCCGGCCCCTACATCTGCGTTTTGGGGACAGGGTGTGTCTGCCCCCTGTGGAATATTGACTGCGGGCGGACAGGGCAGGCCCTGTCCTGTCCCTATACCCTGCCTATTGTGTCGGTACAGTTTTGGGAATAATGTCCGGATTGCCCATATTAGCGCAACGCTTTCCGTATGGTCTATGACAATCTAGTTCACTGGCGGATTTAGCTGATTGAAGCCGTCGAACTGAAGGCGCAGCGTGGTCCAGAAGTCGCTGACCCAGTTATCAAAGCGTTCGTCATAATCAAGCTGCAAGGCCTCGGTGAGTGTTTCCTGTCGGGCGACGGTGGCCTGACGGTTGGCGGTGTAGCCCTCGACGACCATATAGCGAATCTGGTTGGCACTGGCCTCGACAAAGCCGAGGGCGCGTGCGCGTGTCTGAAGCCTCGGCAGGCTCTCCATTTCCGCGATCTCGACACGCAGTTCCTCATTCTGGCGTTCCAGTTCGTCACGCTCGGCGATCATACTGCGCATGTGACGCCCGCGTGAGGCTTCCATCGCGACCTGTGACAGATACAACACACCGAGAATCAGCGCGATAAAGACGCCGAGCGTGCCAACCGCGATCACCTGACGGCGCGGACGCCAGCCGGTGCGCCGCAGCGCGTGCTGAAACCACGACTCATCCGGGCGTTTGGTGCTCCACTGCGGCGAACGGACATTGGCCTTCGCTCTGGCAGGCTGAACGGGGGGACGGTTACTGCTCATAACTCAATTCACTCATCGCTTCTGAACGACACGTAATTTGGCACTGCGGCTGCGCGGATTGCGTGCGATCTCCGCTTCGCTGGCTTCCACCGGCTTGCGCGTGACCAGATCGACCAGCGCCTGTTTTTCCTCAAGCTGCATCCCCGGCGGCGAGATAATCTCGGTGCTGGCTTCCCGGAAGAGATGCTTTACGATGCGGTCTTCCAGACTGTGAAAGCTGATGACTGCCAGCCGTCCACCGGGGCGCAGCAGTCCGATGGCCTGCGGCAGCACGGTTTCAATGATGCGCAGTTCGTCATTGACGGCGATGCGAAGGGCCTGAAATACACGGGTTGCCGGGTGGATGGTCTTCACACTGGCTTTTTTATTACGCGGGAAGTGGCGCGGCATGGCAGCCGCAATCACATCGGCAAGCTGGCGCGTGGTCTCGTAGGGGCGTCCGGCGACAATGGCACGGGCAATGCGGCGGCTTTCGCGTTCCTCACCGTAGCGGAAAAAGATCTCGGCCAGTTCGTCCGCTTCCCATGTGTTGACCAGATCAGCGGCGGTGGCGTCGGATGAAGTGGGATTGAAGCGCATATCCAGCGGGCCGTCCTTCATGAAGGCGAAACCACGCTCGGCGGTATCCAACTGCATGGATGACACGCCCAGGTCCAGCAGGATGCCATCAACGCCGTCATCCCAGCCGAGCGCTTCGGCGTGGCGGACCATGTGCAGGTAGCTGTCATGGACGATGGTGGCGCGGTCGCCGAATGGGGCGAGGGCAGCGCGTGCCAGTGCCAGCGCCTGCGGATCGAGGTCGAATCCGAGCAGATGCCCGACTCCGGCCTGAAGCAGTGCGGCACTGTGACCGCCTGCACCGAGGGTGCCGTCAATCACCTGCCCGACCGGATGGCCGTCAGGCAGAAGCGCTGTCAGCACTTCATCCAATAAGACCGGCACATGTGCCGTTTGCGGCTGGGAAACTTCGTCCGTCACAATTGCTAACATTCCAGCTCATCACCGGGTTTGATCTGTTCTGATTATAGAACAGGGTGTCGAACATCGCATCCCTGGATCAGCCCTGATGGTATAGCGAATGCGTACCACTCGTGAGATTTTAATCTACAGGCCGAGCATCACCCGCGCAATCGACAGATAGATGAACAGACCGGTAGCATCCACCAGTGTCGTGATCAGTGGTGCCGAGACCACTGCCGGGTCGATGCCGATGCGCTTGACCACCAGCGGAATCAGCGAACCGATGGTATTGGACCACGCACAGACCACCACCAGCGTAATCCCGACCACCAGCGCTAACTGCGCGTTCTGATCCCATGAATAGGCGCGCAGTCCCCCGACAATTCCGAGCATGGTGCCGAGGATCAGGCCGCTGAGCAGTTCGCGCATCAGCACCTTGAAGGCGTCGCGCTGCTGGATCTCATCGAGGGCCATGCCGCGAATGATGGTCGAGACGGTCTGTGCGCCGGTATTGCCGCCGGTGCCGATCAGCAGCGGGATGTAAAACGACAGCGCCACAACGGATGCCAGTTCACCTTCGAAAATGCGCAGCACATTGCCGGTGATGGTATCGGCCAGAAACAGCAGCAGCAGCCAGACAAAACGCTGACGCACCACGCGGAAAATAGGGGTGGTGAAGTACGGCTGATCCTGCACTTCATTCGAGATGGTCACACCACCGAATTTCAGAATATCCTCGGTCGCCTCGAAGCTCAGCACGTCGCTGGCGTCATCCACGGTGATGATGCCGAGCATACGGCCATCTTCCGTGACCACCGGCAGCGCGAGAAAGTCATAGCGCTGGAGGATACGCGCCGCCTCTTCCTGATCGGTATCGGGGGTGACGCTGACGACATCACGTTCCATGATCTGATCGACGGTTTTATCCGGCGGGGCGCTGACGATCTCGATCAGTGAGACGACACCTTCAAGCCGGTTGTTTTCCCCGACCACGTAGAAGTCGTTGAGAGTCTCGATCTTGGTTTTGATCTGGCGTCGGGCATCGGCCAGCACCTGCTGCGCGGTCATGCTGGCATTGATGCGGGCATACTTGCGCGTCATCAGACGGCCTGCGCTGAACGGCGGGAAATTGAGTGCTTCCCGGACTTCGGTCGCCAGCTCAGCAGACAGTGCTGGCAGGATCTCATCACGACGATCACGGATATCGTGGGCCAGCATCTCGACCACATCGTCGGTCGGCATGTGTTCCAGCAGCGCGGCCACACGCTCGGTCGGAAGCTGGCGCAGGATCTGCCGTGTGGCATAGACACCAAGTTCGTCCAGCACCTCTGCGCCTTTATCGAGGCTGAGCTGCCCGAAGACGGAGAAGCGTGCTTCTTCATTCAGGCGCTCCAGCACGTCTGCGATGTCAGGGGCGTATTCGTCTTCCAGCAGGGTGCGAAGCCGGGGATAATCCTCTATCCCCAGCAGGTCAATGACGATTTCATCCAGATTGCGGTCTGCGGTTTCGCTGTGAGAGATCACGACGGCGTTTCCCTCCGATATACATGAGGATCAGGGTTCAGGTGGAATAAACTAATGCCGAAGTGCCGCTTTTGCAATGCAGATGGATGAGAACCTGTTTGGAAATTGGCTTCCGGCGCGGACATGGCAGTGCCGTGTCCCTACTTGACACATATAGTTGTAGGGACAATGCCTAAACATGCCTGCATGTCGTTGTCCGGTGTTTCCATAAATTTCAGAACCATTTTCTGAATATTCAAACGGCCTCTGAAAAACACGCACAGGCCGCTTACCGGTCAGATGAGCTGCGCCGATAAGGGCCTGTGCGTGTGAGGTTATCTTAACTGGTGACCTAAAACCTCACCCCTAAATCCCCTCTCCATTTCCGCTTCGCCTGGAGAGGGGACTTATCTCACCTTCTCCAGCGAAACCTGTTTCGTATTCGAGAGGGGACGGAGTGCAGACTGCGTGTAATCTGGATTACTGCACCGTAAAGGTACAGGTCCCTTCTTCGCTTTCGTTCGATGTGCCGGGGCCGAAGCTGGCATAGCCGTCGGTGATCTGGTTTTCCCATGTCACCTTATAGGTGATGGTTACAGGACCAGCGTTCAGCGGATCGGTCGGGACGTACCAGTAGACGTGGTAATTGCCATCCGATTCCATGCGGATGGAGCCGCGATACGGGTCATAGTCATCCAGCAGCACGCCGTTGACGCGCACTTCGTAGACGGCGTTGTCGATATGATCCTGCACCTGTTCGCGGGTTCTGGCGAACCATCCCCAGAAGACATCGATCGACGATCCGGCGGCCAGATTGCGCGGCGGTGGGCTGCCGAAGGCATTGTTACTGCAATAGGCCAGCACATCCACGCCGGATGAGAGGACGGTCGTCCCAGATGGCCGGGCGGTGGCTGCGGTGGCTCCCGGTGTCAGTGCGTCGGTGGAGACGGCGACGGGCGTATTCGCACCAGACTGCCCCGGTGCGGTCGGCGTCACCAGATTCAGACCCCCTGCCAGTGCAGTCGTGGTCATGAAGATCGCGGTGGTATCGATCAGCGGCGTGGATGCGTCACTACCTGCTGCGGTTGTCGCGGTGGGTGCTTCGGGTGTGGCCGTCACAGCAGGGCTGATGATGTCGGATGTGGCTTCTTCGGTCGAATCTGCCGCGCCACCATCGACTGGTGTCAGCGTGACCACCGAACGCGGCGGCGTGGCTGTCACGGTGCCGCCCCCGATCACGGCTGTCGGCAGCGGTGTGCCAAGCGCCATCGCGGTCAGGTCGGGTGATGGAGTGAAGGTCGGGAAGGGCGTGGCCGATGCTTCTATGCGCAGAAGCTGCGCGGAGATCCAGCCCTGATCACCGTCTTCCATCTCGATCATCAGCCAGCTACCAGTTCCATCCGGCTCGATGACGCGCACACCCGTGCCAGGGTCCAGCACGGCGATGGTGTTAAAGCTGGTGCCCGGTCCCTCACGGACGTTAACGCTGTTCAGTGACTGGACGATGCCGATTACCGGCGGGACTTCGGTCGGAGTCAGGGTGTCAGTCTGCGTGGGTGGGATCGGTGTCTCAGATGGTGTGAAAGTGAAGGTCGGCAGCGGCGTGCGGCTGACAACCGGTGTCGCGGTGAAGCGCGGCGTCAGGCTGACCAGCGGCGAGAGCGTCCAGGTTGGCTCCACCTGTGCCACTTCCGGCTGACCACTGCATCCGGCAAAGAGGAGCAGGATCAGCATGAGCCATACAGGTTTTTTCAGATTCATTGGCAAATCAGGCTTTCGTAAGACTTTCAGTTGACAGAAGATTTATCCTGCCGGACAATCTGACCGGCTTTTCCTGACAGGTGTCAAAAATCCACCCCACATTATAGTTTGGTTATTCGGAAGGACAAAACGCGATTAAAGTCCTAGTGCTGCTGATGATCTCATGGCTGCTGCAAATGCCGGTCATGGTATTTGAAAATACACTACCCGCACGGACAGGGCAGGCCCTGTCCCTACAACCGCATCTTGTCGGATTTATCCGGTCTACGCCTGCGATGCAGATCGAAGCCGGTGTGCCGCTGAGGGTTACACTGGATGGCACAGACGCGGCGATGATCGCTTATGCGTCAGGTGGAAGTGAAACGGTCAGACTGTTTGCGCGGGCGGCGGTGTCTGACTCCGATGCACCGCCGTTTGATGTGGTGGTGGAAGTCATCAGCCCGGATGGACAGCGTATCGCCTATAACGATGATTATGCGGCGGCACTGATCCCCGCTGCGACTGTGACTTCGCTCAACCTTCAACCGACCGATGCCGTTATCCCCGTGCTGACGCTCGACGTCTCCGGTGAATATCTGATCCGCGTCAACAGCTTCAACGGCGTCTCTGTCGGAGAGGTGGAGGTGACGCTGGAAATCATCGAACCGGTCAGCATCGAGCGCGAAACGGACAGTGACGACATGCTGACAGCGACCGTCACCCTGCGACCGGATCAGGTGGCGGTGCTGGATATCGCGCTGGAAGCAGGGCAGACGTATACCCTGACAGTGCGTGACCCCCGTGCGATACTGGACCCGGTGGCGCAGCTTTCCGATGCCGACGGCAAGGTGCTGGCCTCGAATGACGATCACACCGGCGCAGACTTCGGCCTGAATATCTTCGACAGCCGCATCATGGCTTTCACACCGACCGCGTCCGGTGACTATGTGCTGTCTGTGCGAGATTATCTGGGGCGCGGTGGGACGTTTCAGGTGGAAGTGCGCATCACAGACTGACCTTATTCATCGAAATCGGACATCGGCTTGCGTGCGCTGAC
This sequence comes from Chloroflexota bacterium, assembly GCA_023430545.1. Classification (GTDB taxonomy): domain Bacteria; phylum Chloroflexota; class Anaerolineae; order Aggregatilineales; family Phototrophicaceae; genus JAEZAF01. The sequence continues at coordinate 14,708 of JAEZAF010000014.1, read as the reverse complement.
CGCGTACAGCGGATCGACCATGGGCGCGATGTGATGCTCGGCATAAAGCCCCGCCCACGCGCCGGACAGCTCGAAGTAGCGCGTGACCAGCGCCAGATGCTGTGTGTCGTTCATCCGCAGCCAGATATTCACGGCCTTGCTGGGGAAGCAGCGGTTGGAAAAGCTGACGACGAATGCGCCGCCCGGCCTCAGCACGCGGTAGACCTCTGCGAAAACCTCAATCGGCTGGGTGAGGTACTGGACGGATACCGTACAGATCACGGCGTCGAAAACACCGTCTTCAAACGGAAGCCGCGTATCGCGGTTTAAATCCTGCACAACGTGGCTTTCCAATTGTGGATTATCGGCCATTTCCTCAGCATTCATGCCGAGGCCGACCACCCGCTGTGGCCGGAGCGCCTCCGGCAGATGTGAGCGCCAACTGCTCATCAGGTCAAGATACACACCCCGGCGCGGCAGTGTGCGCAGCAGTACCTCACCGAGGACTTCGATGGCGTGGTCGTCGATATGCACGACTTTACGCGCTGACTCATAAAACAGGCGGTCGTCACTGTCGTCCTGACGGTGAAAATAATCGGCTGGAAATGCATCCTGAGAAGTCATTTAAACGGTCCCGTACCTTTTTCCTATGAGATTAAACCTGCGCTGTATCCTGCGATTTCGAACCTGAAATCGCATATGCAGCCCTGATTTCTGGTATTGAAATTGTAAACGCATGTGTACAACTTACCTACAAAATTGTGACGCGAACAGAGGCAGAATCAGGTAAGATGAATGGAGACCCATTAGAGAAGATTTTTGATTAAGGGTTGGCTTATGCAACCACATAACGACTCACAGTACAATGCTTTACGACCGGACACCGCTGCGCATCACGCCAGGTCGGTTCGTCCTGTCGGGCGGACACGGTCTGCCGAGCACGGACAGGCGCTGGTCGAATATGCACTCATCGCGGTTTTTGTCGCGCTGGTCGCAGGTGTCGCGCTGGCAGCCACTGGCCCGGTGATCGGGAACGTATTCAGCAACTCGATCAGCGACCTGCTGCGCCAGACCGAACTGCGCACGCCGATTCCTGACCGTGAAGAGTTCTGGGCGACGGTGACCGCCGTTTTCCTGAATCCGCCCGTCGAGAATCCGCTGCCGACCAACACCAAGGCACCGCCGACGAGTGTACCGACCGATGGCCCGTCGCCAACACCCACCCCGGTTTCCCCGACACCGACGCCATCACCCACCCGGACGCCGTCCCTTACTCCAACCCTGACCGATATCTTCCACGAGGCGCCGTTCTACGACAGCGTCGAGGAGAAGAATCTGATATGGTGGCGTGCGGACCCAAACATCAACACCAGCGGTTCGCCGTGGACGACTACCTTCTACAGTGACGCCTTTACAACCGTGATCAAAACCTTTAAAGGCAAGCCGTGGGGCGCGATTGACTACACTGGTACGACGATCCAGCCATGGGATGACGGCCTTCCAACCACCAACTTCTGGGTGAGGGCAGATCGCGAGCTTCAGCTTGCCGAAGATACCGTGATCACGATCCGTATGCTGGCAGACGATGATGCCCGTGTACTGGTGAACGGCAACCCGGTGAATGGTCTGACGGCGACGAACAGCGATGGCAAGACATGGTTTGTCGGTACGGTGTACGTTAATGGCACCGGCCTGAACGACCCGGCGACACCTGCCCCGCCTACCCTCCGCGTACCCGTGCGGGTGGAATATCGTCAGGGCGGCGGTGCTTCGCGGCTGTATGTCAGCATTCAGTCGGCCAAAGCCAACCCGGATGATGTCGCTGTCACGGGCGCTGGTGCCCCGGCAGCACCTGAGACTCCTTTCGCCTGCGGCTGGGGACAGAACTTCCGCGCCAACGGTAATGATGCCAACACCGAACTCGGTATGTTCGACGAATTCGTTGATGCTGAAATGCCAGCCAATGCGCGCTGTCATCTGGAACTGCGCGGCGCGATCACCGTGCCCGCGTCGTTTGTGAACCCGCAGCTCGTCTTCTACGATGTGTGGGATCTCAAGAATGCTGCTGCCGCGATTGAAATCGCCAATTACATTCAGGCGACCGACCCGCTGCCGGGTGGAACCCCTGCGCCAGTGCCATCGGCCAACCGCTCGCAGTTCAAGTGGGGGCGTATCAACCTGCATACGGCCAACACCCGTAACTACAACTACACCCGCAATGTCATCAACCTGAAGGACGTGAAACTGTCCGACGGGTCGGCGCTGGACCTGACCAAACCGGTGACAATGCGCTTTGTGATCACCCGTACTGGTTCTGGCACCCCGAACCGCTGGTACATCGATGATATCTCGGTGGCGGATGCCGGGCCGGAGAAGGTCTTCTATCTGAATCAGCCTGCGTGGGACCTGAACAGCGAAGATCAGATGAATGACTTTGTCTTCACGGGCGGCAAGAGCAATCTCGGCACGATCAGCGGCTGGCGTTTGCAGTCACATAACAAGTACGGCCCAAGCGGTATGGCCTTCCATGACAGCGTCAACATCGAGGACACCAGTGCAGGTGTCGGTACTGATGGCGCGGGAAGAACCCAGTATAAACGCTTTACCGAAGCGCCGAACACCAGTACGAATGAACTGGACTGGCGTTTCCACACGCTGGAATTCAACGGCTGGATTTCGTTTGTCAACGCCGCCGGTCAGCCGATTCCGGTCGATGCCGCAGGCAATCGCGGTGATCCGGTGCTGGAATTCTATCAGGCAATGGATGTCGGCAGCCGTACCGGTCTCGAAGTGCAGTACAAGACGCCTGCTGCCGGTTCACAGTGGGAAGCACTGCCCAACGGTGTGCTTCGGGATGTCTCCACAACCACTACTGCCACCAACATCACCATGCAGCTTACCTCGGTCTCCCTGAAGGATCTGCCGGGTAACCCAAACCGCATCCGCATCCGCTTTGTGATGAAGGTGCCGGGTAATTCGGTTCGTCGCGACGGCTGGTGGATCGACCAGATCCGCGTTGGCCGCGAAGAATCGCCGAAATGGGTGGACTACCCGCTCTATGATGATGCCCAGTACTCGATCACAGGGCCGTGGCGCTTCTCTGGGATGTGGAATCAGACGGATGTGAGCGGTCGCCGTAATGATAATGAACCGATCCCATCCGACCCCGACTACAGCGAGTTCAGACGGAAGTCGTATTCTTCGTCACCGGCGGGTAATTACACCCCCAATGGCGGCCAGACTGCGATGGAACTGCGCTTCGCATGGGACGTCTTCAACGATACCCAGAATGATGCTGCGCAGGGCAAGGAAATCTGGAACCGCCCGATTACGACTCCGATCAACGCTTCGAATACCGGTGGTGAGGCGGTTGCCCCCATCCTGACGTTCTATCACTGGCGCGACATGGCGTCTTCCGACAACTTCTATGTGGACTGGAAGCGCCTCGACGAACCGGATACGGCGTGGAAGCGGCTGTGGTTCTATAAATCGGCGGACAGTACCATCCATAACCAGAAGTTGACCAGAACTCTCCAGCAGCAGGCGTGGGAATACATCGAAATCGACCTCGGCAAGATGATGACGGACATCGGTGGAGCCAAGGCCACAGCCAATGTTCGCGATGACGATATTGTCCTGCGCTTCATGCTCGAGGCGAAGAATGCGTCTGCCTCTGGTCGCGGCCTGTTCATCGATGACATCAACATCCGTGAACGCTATGACCGTAATACGCCGTGGAACCCTGCGAGTGCCAATCCCAATGCGCCGAAGATCGCCTTCAACCTGTGGCCGACGACGGAGAACCGCCGCAACCCGGCAACCAACCAGTTCCTGGGTAATGGAAGTGGTACATCACTGTTCGATGATCCCGATTCCTCGACCACCAGACGTCTGTGGTCTGAAAGCTGGTTCGCTGGTGCGGACTGGTACCCGCAGACATGGGGCGGTGGTTCACGCTCCGGCCTGTATGGGTTCCATGACAGCCCGGTCGGTGGACAGCATGAAGCCCCCGATGGCCTCGATAACTATGTCGGTCAGGCAGAATGGATGGTGCCGAAAGATACCTTCCGCGTGCTGGAACTGAACAATGTCATCGACCTGCGCCCGGTCAACGCGGATACCGAAATGCCAGTTCTGTACTGGTGGCAGCGTTATCACCTGGGCGGCAATAACATCGCGATGGTTCAGATCTCGCATGAGCTGATCAACAGCAATGGTACGGTGTACACCGAAGCACAGAAGGACACCGATATCAGGGCACGCTGCGACAGTGAGAACCTGCTGCAATGCTATGAGCAGAATCGCGGCTGGTCAGCATGGACGACAGTGTGGTCTCTCAAGGCAAACAACAACAGTGAACTGCGCTCCTACGGCTGGACACGCGGTCAGGTGGATCTCGCACCGTATGCCCGCGATGTTGATCAGAACCGGTTTGGCACACGCGTCCGCGTGCGTTTCGTCCTGGATTCGCTTGATCCCAATACCAACTGGGAACGTGACGGCTGGTACATCGACATGGTCGAAGCGACCTATGCCCGGCCCATCAACACGCCCGTTGAAGTAATCCCGGTTCGCAACGGTTACACCTATGATCCGGCGTCAAAGGGTCTGCTCCCCGGCTTTATCCCCGAAGGGACATGGGGCGTGGACACCTCAATCGTGGAAGGCAGTGCAGGGACGACCTCAACGCTGGGGACATGGAACGCCCGCTGGTGGAACTGTAACACCTGCGCGGGACTTCCCGGTGCAAATGGGGATTTCCCGACAGGTGCGGGGCTGTTCCTTCAGGACCCGGCACGGCGCACACCGGATTTCCAGAATACGACGCTTGCAATCAACTACAACATGGGTAATGGTAAGCCTCCTGGTGCACCCGCAGCCTTCCCCACTGAGCGTTTTGTGGGTGAGCTGGTGGTCGATACACCGGTCATGGGTGTGACACCGGGCTACCCATCAGGTACACGCATTTTCCAGGTTTCTTCCGATGATGGTGTGCGCGTGAAATATGAACGGCTGGTGGCTGGTGTACCCCAACCTAACACACCTGATGAATGGAATGTGATCAATAAATGGCAGAATCAGTCTGCAACGACGAATTCCAACATCATGGTCCTTGAGTATGGGCAGCGCTATCGCATCACCATCCAGTACTTCGAAAACAGCGGTGGTGCAACGCTGACGGGTGTCATCAACTCTGGTACAGCCTCGATGAGTGACAGCCCGAAGCAGGGCGGTATCGCCACCAGAGACGCGTATCCGCTGCCTTATGGGAATACCTCACTCCTTGGCAGACAGATCCTTGACATGAGTGGGATTTCGACCAACAGCATCGTGATCCTGAGCTACCGGACCAAGTACCGGTTAGGATCGAAGACCAAAGCGCACTTCGAAGTCAGCTCTGATGGCGGCTTCTCCTGGGTGCAGACCAGTCTGGGTGACGTGGTTTCGAGCTTCGACTTCGACAGTCCCACGTTCTCGAACACGGTCAGGGACCCAAGCAGTCCCAGCACAACGTGGTTGACACGCATGCATAACCTGAATGCGTTCAAGGGCCAGCAGATCATGATCCGCTTCCGGTTTGACCGCCAGACGGAACAGTGTCTGCGCACGAGAGCGGCAGGGGGTTCAGATAACTTCCCGACTCAGTGTGGTCTGAGTGGTGCAGTCTCGGCACCGGAATACATCAACGGCTACTTTGACGGCTGGTGGATCGGCAAGATCGATATCATCATCCAGTAAAGCTAACCAGCAGTCAGCAGTCTGATAAACGAAAGCGCGGGATCACCACGATCCCGCGCTTTTGTTTTCGTGTCACAGCAGGTTGACTCTCGTCGGCTGATGTTAGCTGAAGCGCTGGATGGCCTGAAAGATCGCGTCTGCACCGAATTCCAGTGCACTGACCGGGATGCGTTCATCAGCGGCATGCACGGTCGCGGAGAAGTTGAAATCCTCTGGCAGTTTCATAGGAGTAAAACCGTAAGTCTGAATGCCGAGACGGGCAAAGTGGCGGCCATCGGTCCCGCCGGAGACGACATACGGCGTCGGGATGCCGTCAGGGTCCGCTTCACGCAGGATCTGCGCCAGTGTGTCATACAGTGCACCACTGGCAGACGGTGTCGGGCCATCATCGGTGATCGGGATCAGCTCGACATCATCACCGAGCAGGGCGTGCAGTTCCGCCAGAAACTCCTCGGTCGATACCCCCGGCAGCAGACGCCCATCGAGGATCAGCCGGATCTCCGATGGGATGACATTGCGCTTCGTGCCGCCGTTCACAATCGTCGGATTGGCGGTGTTGTGCAGCAGCGGCTCAAACATGCGGGCTGATGCACCCATCGCATCCAGCACTGCATCGGTCTTTGCCGGGTCCAGCAGGCCGAGGAAGGCAGACTTCAGCGGTTCGTCCAGTTCGGCAGCCATCGCGCTGATCATGGCTTCGACCGTCGGATGCAAATGCACCGGAAGCCGATTCTGGTCAAGCTGTGTCAGGGCGCGTCCGAGCTTTGCCATCGCGCCGCCGGTGTGACGCTGTGCGCCGTGTCCGCCGGGACCGCGAAAGACCGCCTCGATGGTACAGATGCGACGCTCCGCCAGCATAATGGGATAGAAGCGCTTTCCACCCACATACGACGAGAATGCCCCGAATTCGCCGATAGCGTCCCTGACGCCTTCGAACAGGTGCGGGTGTTCCTCGACCAGATAGCGTGCGCCGTATTCGCCGCCTGCCTCTTCATCACTGACCAGTGCCAGAATGACATCACCCGGCGGGACGATGCCCTCGACTTTGGCACGCAGCAGGGCGGACAGCATCATGGCGACGCCGCCTTTCATATCCAGTGCGCCGCGCCCCCAGATGTAACCGTCGATCAGCTCGGCGTCAAAGGGTGGATGCGTCCAGTTCTGGCCGTCGGTCGGCACGACATCGACATGGCCGTAAACCAGCAGCGGGGCGGCTTCTCCACGGCCTTTCAGCCGCGTAATCAGATTGGTACGCTCCGGCGTTTTGCCGACGATGGTCGTCTCAAAGCCGTATTCGCGCAGCAGCCCGTCGATATAGCTGATGCAGGCGGCTTCATTGCCGGGTGGATTGGTGGTGTTAAAACGGATCAGATTTTGCAGCAGTGCTGCGACGTTTTCATGTGTGGTCATTGGTTTTCGGTTCCGATTGAGTTCAGATTCAGTTCGTAGATGACGCGCAGTCCCTCCAGCGTGAGTTCTGGCGCGATCTGGTCGATCACATCGGTGTGCTGTGAGATCAGCGGAGCAAGCCCGCCGGTGGCGATCACGCGGATCTGATCGTCGGGTTCGTCCATCGCGGCTTTGATGCGCCGTGTCAGCCCTTCGACCAGTGAGACATAGCCCCAGAAAATCCCGGACTGCATGGCGTGGATGGTGTTGGTCCCAATCGGGTCGGGCGGTGGGACGATATCGACCTTGTGCAGGCGTGCCGCGCGGCTCACCAGTGCGTCATGCGCGACACCAATGCCCGGAGCAATCGCGCCGCCCCGGTATTCCCCGGCTGCACTGACGACATCGAAGGTGGTGGCCGTGCCGAAGTCGATCACGATGGCCGGTGCGCCGTACAGCTTAAGGACCGCCGCCGAGTTCACGATGCGGTCGGCTCCGGCCTGTTCCGGCTGATCGATGGCGACGGTGACGCCGGTGTTGATTCTGTGCGTCACCACCAGCGGCTCGAGGTTGTGATAACGTCGGATCAGCTCGGTAAAGCTGCTGGTCAGCGGTGGCACGACACTGCTGATAATCACGCCGGTGACAGTACGCTGCCCGACTTCCGGGCTGTTGAGAAAGTTGCGCACCAGCACGGCGTATTCGTCCGGCATTTTGTCCGCGACGGTACGGGCCCGCCACGTCAGCGCCCACGACTCGCCGTCCCACAAGCCGAGGTGAACGTTGGTATTGCCAATATCAATCGCCAGCAAGCCTGCCAGCGAAGGAGTCGCGTCTGCTGTCATAGAGGTTATCTTCTGTTGATGAAGGCCAGGTGTGCGCGTCAGTGTACCCAATCTGACAGCCGAATTGAAAGAGAGCCGGTTGTGAACAATGTGATGTTGCTCTACCCTCGTGATGTCGGTAAATCATGCAGTGGCTAAAATCGCATCGACGGCCCGTGGGTGTTTGAGGTGGATTTGTCGGATTAACAAAACGGGCGGAAGTCACAGTGACTTCCGCCCGTTATTTTTAGTGCTGTGCAGCTTGGTTAGTTTCCGGCGCTGTCGGGTGTCCCGGCATCGGGTGCGACATCTGCCGCATCGGAGCCGGTTTCTTCCGCGACGGCTTCGACCACCGCTTCCTGTTCGGTCGGGCTGAGGATCGTAATACCGACGACTTCATCGTCACTGCCGATGTCCATCAGCTTGACACCGACCGTGCTGCGTCCGGTCTCGCGGATTTCTTCCAGCCGCGTCCGCAAAACGGTGCCGTGACGGGTGATCAGCAGGATTTCGTCCTCGCTGTTGATACAGCGCAGGGAAACAATCGGGCCGGTTTTCTCGTTACGGGCCAGTGTGCGGATACCCATGCCATAGCGTCCCTGGGTTTTGTATTCGTCCAGCAGCGTGCGCTTGCCGTAACCATTGCGGGTGACGACCAGTGAATGCGTTTCATCATCGCTGATGACATCCATCCCGGCCAGCCGATCATTACCATTCAGCCGCATGGCATTGACGCCCGCTGCGCCGCGTCCCATCGCACGAACGGTCTGTTCGTTAAAGCGGATGCTCTGTCCACCCTGACTGGCGATCAGGATATCCTGCTGGCCGTTGGTGCGCTTGACCCATCCGAGTGTATCGTCCTCATTGAGCGAGATCGCGATCAGGCCATTAGAGCGTACGGCCTCGAATTCCTCGAGATTCACGCGCTTGATGCGTCCGCGGTGCGTTGCCATCACCAGATAGGCGTCGTCGCCTTCCTCGCGCTCGAAGCTGTCAATTGGCAGCACGACGGTGATACGCTCGTCCTGTTCCAGCGGCAGGATGGTGTGAATCAGTGTGCCTTTGGCAGCACGTGCGCTTTCCGGCACACGGTAGGCCCGCATGCTGTAGACCTTACCCTTATTGCTGAAGAACAGCACAGTGTCATGGTTGCTGGCCGCAAACAGGTCGAGCAGCACGTCTTCTTCACGGGTGGTCATGCCGCGCACGCCCTTGCCGCCGCGCCGCTGTGACTGATATTCGCGTGATGCGACGCGCTTGATATAACCGTTGGTCGTCATCGAGATCACGACCTCTTCGTTGCGCACCAGATCGAGTTCGTTGAAGTCCGCTTCGCCGTAGACCACTTCGGTCCGACGTGCACCACCGTACTGCTGATCGATCTCGACCAGATCAGCACGAATCAGGGCGCGGATCTTGTCCGGCGAGCCGAGCAGATCTTCCAGATAGGCGATCCGTGCCTGTACTTCACCGTATTCGTTCTCAAGCCGCTGACGTTCCAGCGCAGCCAGACGACGAAGCTGCATTTCGAGGATTGCATCGGCCTGTGCTTCTGACAGATCGAAGCGCTCTCTAAGCTGACCACGGGCGGTTTCAGCATCCGGCGAATTACGGATGGTCTGGATAATCACGTCCAGATTGTTGATGGCCTTCAGCAGACCTTCGAGGATGTGGGCACGCTGACGACGCTTGCCGAGTTCGAATTCCGAACGGCGGACGATCACCTCATAACGGTGTTCGAGATATACCTGAAGACAGCGCTTGAGGTTCAGTGTGCGCGGTTCACCCTTCACCAGTGCCAGAATCTGAATGCCAAAGCTGGCCTGAAGCGGTGTGTACTTGAACAGACGGTTGAGGATCGTCTGAGGGTTGGCCCCACGCTTGAGTTCCACCACCAGACGCTGACCATCACGGTCGGCTTCGTCGCGCAGGTCGCGCACACCTTCCAGACGGCCTTCACGCACCAGCGAGACAATACGCTCGATGATCGACGTTTTGCTGACCTGATAGGGAAGCGACGTAAAGACGATGCGGAAGCTGCTGTCACGGCTCTCTTCGATCACATGGGTGGCACGCATCACAACGCGGCCTTTACCGGTCGCGTAGGCTTCCTTCAGTGATTCATTGACGATCACTTCTGCGCCGGTCGGGAAGTCCGGGGCTTTGACGAACTCCATCAGCTCATCGACGCTGATGTCATCGCTGCGCTCATAGTTGTCGATCATGAACACAATGGCCTGAACCAGTTCGGTCAGGTTATGCGGTGGGATGCTGGTCGCCATACCGACCGCGATACCGGTAGTGCCATTCAGCAGCAGATTGGGCAGGCGTGCAGGCAGCACCATCGGTTCCTGCTGAGTGCCGTCATAGTTGTCGGTGAAATCGACGGTGTTCATGTCGATGTCGGCCAGCATCTCGTCAGCGATGCGTGCCATACGCGCTTCGGTGTAACGCATGGCCGCCGGGCTGTCGCCATCGACGCTGCCGAAGTTCCCCTGACCATCGACCAGTGGATACCGCAGCGAGAAGTCCTGTGCCATACGTGCCATTGCATCGTAAACGGCACCGTCACCATGCGGGTGATACTTACCCAGTACTTCACCGACGATACGGGCGCTCTTCTTGTAAGCAGTACCGGGCCGGATGCCCATATCGTACATGGCATACATGATGCGGCGATGCACGGGCTTGAGGCCGTCACGGGCATCGGGCAGGGCACGCGCCACAATCACGCTCATGGCGTAATCGAGGAAGCTGCCGCGCATCTCTTCATTGATGCGTACCGGACGGATAAAGCCCCCATTGGTACTGGTGTAGGCTCCGTTAGAACTCCCAGCGCCGTTGGAGCCGTTCGCGCCATCTGCGCTGACCGTCTGGCCCATCAACTCTTCGTGATCGTTAAGTTCGTCGCCGTTTTCCGGGCTGTCGTCGTAGTTATCCATACAAGCTTTCCGTCAATTCGCTAAACTGAGTGGTCCAATTTACAGGGACAGGGCGTAACCGGCTGTTCGTGTCCAGCAGTCAGATGCGCAGGTCGGTTGACATCACGATCAACTGACCCCACACTGATACATGCCTGAGAAACAGCCATAAGACTTACCATCAACCAGTGATCATAAAAATTGGGCGGGTGGGTTTAATGGTTGGAGCAGGGATATGTCCAGCCGTCGTCCTGCTGAGTGTGCTGGAGTCGGGACTGGGCAGCCGCCGTCGTAAGGGCGCCGTTATTCGTTGGGTAGTGGCAATCATGATCCATCATCATCGAGTGAAAAATCGCCGCCCCTTTGTACATCCGTTCGAATGACTTACTTAAAAATTATACCACAGAAATCCCTGAAAATAGCGGGTGAATTGCTTAAAATGGAGAAGGGTGCTATCCCCATACGATAATGGGTATTCAGGGCCAAATTTACCCCTAAAAGGAAAAATTCAATGTTATTTCAGATTCTGAGGCGATTCTGGTGGGTGATTCTGATGCTTCTGATCAGCCCCATCACAAACACTTTTGCACAATCCGGTGCACCGACTGCTGTAGCGACCGCGACCGCTGCGCAAGGGGATAGATCCCAGACGATGCTGACGATCATCGTCAGTGATCAGGATCTGTTCAGCCCTGAACTGATTGAATCGCTTACCGGCTCGCTGCTGGAAGCGGGCTATCATCTGAATATTCTCACAGAAGCGGACTATGCTGCTGATCCTGAAGCGAGAAGCAGCGAGTTCAGGCCGGCGCTCTATTTCTTCGAGGATGGTACGGGCGGCGTCCGGATGGAACTGCTGAACCATCCCCTGCGCGAACGTTCTCCCATCCTGATCGATCTGCCAGAACCGGTACAGCTTACTGGTGAGATGCGCGATCAGGTCGAGACCGTGCTCTGGTATGCCTTGTACGCCGTTGGGGAATGTGTCGGCTCATCCGAGAAAGTCCCGCTGAGCATGTTTTCGTTTGATGATGGCGAAAAACGCGAAGCAGGTGAAGCCGATGCGGTGAGCGCAACGCCCACTCCACTGACTGCACCAGCCCAAACCTACGCATTTGATCCCCTGCCATACCGCCTGCATTTCTCCTTTTTCTATCTCAGTCAGTGTCAGCGTCTGGACGGCGTGAGCGTCATCTGGCCGCCGGTCTTTGATGAGGATGAGATCTCATCCCACATTGCGATTGCGGATACCGTTTACTATATCTGGAACGACATCCGAAGCGGGGCAGAGGAAAGCGCCTTTCGACAGCTTGATGCCCTTGCCCAGTACTGGCAGGAGGATGCCCTTGCGACGGTCGCGATTCTGCGGAAAGGCTCTCAGTTCCATGCGCTGGCGAATGACTTCGACAGCGCAATGCAGGCGATCCAGCAGGCGATTGATCTGGCAGAGTCGGCTGAAGACTTCCCGGCAGCGAAACTGGCGGCGCTGTATATCCAGCGGGGGCAGGTGAACATGCTGCTGTATGAATGGGACGCAGCCATTGCCGATTACACGACCGCGATCCAAACCGCGCCGGGTGACCTCGGAGCCGCAGAAGCCTATTACTATCGTGGTATTGCCTACTACAGCACCCTGGTGGATCGTGAACGGGCGCTGCCGGATTTCGAGCGTTATCTGGAACACTCCCTGTTCGGTGAGCACCGCTCGGAAGCGCTTCAGTATCAGGCCGATATCCGCGCCGAACTGGATGCCCTGACGAAATAATATGTCGGATTCTATGAAAATCGTGTAAATGGCATAGTGCATTAGTACCGGTAAGGTTTGCGTGTCGTTAGTATCACGCTTACCTGCTTGACACGCAGAGTTTGATTTTCCTATAATCAACGTAAGTTTTCGCAACAAAATGTCTCGAAGCGGATTATCCTGTAATAATTCGCTTTACAACAAATTGTTCCGTAACCATCTGTTGTAAACATCTGCTATCTGACGAAGAAGGCTCAGCTAACGTGGGCACTTTCCTCCCAACCCGTGTTCTTAAGTTCAATGTGGGATTCCTTCTCAACTCTGGCGCAGGCAACAGTCAGGACTCTGACCTCGACATCCCGACGGTACGTGTCGCGGATGACCTGATGCTGGATTACGTGCAGGGGCCGCTGCGCCTCAGCCGTACCAAAGAAGGGATTCTGGTTCAGGCCACGCTTCATATTGGCCTTAGTGATGAGTGCTATCGCTGTCTGGAACCCGTCACCCGTGACGTGGAACTGGAGATCGAAGAACTCTACAGTTACAACACCTATCCCACCGCCGAATTCTCGATTGGTGATGATGGCATCCTCGATCTCGCACCACTGCTGCGCGCCGAAACCCTGATCGATACTGCTCACCGCGTCCTGTGTACTGAAGACTGCAAGGGGCTTTGTCCCGAATGCGGTGCGAACCTCAATGAAGGCGAGTGCAACTGTCGCGCCGATGAGGTTGATCCGCGTTTCGCAGCCCTGAAGAAACTGCTGGAATCGGAATCCTGAGCTGATAGTGTGTGTTCTCCCGGAAGTGCGCTCAGATGAGCGCGCTTCTGGTCAATGTTTTATTATTCAATCGTAGTAACAATTTTGTAATATTATTGGCTGGGCGCTTTACCCCTCAACGAAGGCGAGGTACCTCCGCACAACCACAACTGAATAGATTTTGACTTTGATAAGAGACTAACAGGATTGAGGACTCAGCGATGCCGATGATGCCAGACAGGAACAGGAAATTCAGTACCCGTTCGTTTGACAAGTTTGAAGATCTGGATGATGCGCTGGACGAGGATGACGCCGGAGACCATCCGTTGGAAGATTACGCGCTTTCTGACGCAGATGGTGACGACACCGACGGTGACGCTGATATCCGGGATGAGTTTGATGCTTTTGACGAGTTTTCCCTTGAGGACCTCGACGACGAGCAGGAATTTATTGACGAAGACGATTTCGAACCCCTTTCGTATGACCTGCCAATCAATGACACGGTCGGGCTGTATCTGAAAGAGATGTCGCGCGTCCCGCTGCTGGATACGGCGGCGGAGATTGAACTGGCCCGCAAGATGGAGGCTGGTCAGAAGGCGCAGCAGATGATTGCCGCTGACCCGAATCACCCGGATGTCCCGGAATGGTCGCGGCTGGTCGAGGAAGGCATGGCCGCCCGTGATCACCTGATTGCCGCCAATACCCGGCTGGTCGTGTCGATTGCGAAGAAGTACGTCTCACGTGGTGTGCATTTCCTCGATCTCATTCAGGAAGGTAACCTCGGCCTGATGAAAGCGGTCGAGAAGTTCGACTTCCGCCGGGGCTTCCGCTTCAGCACCTACGCCACATGGTGGATTCGTCAGACGATCACCCGCGCCATTGCGGATCAGGGGCGGACGATCCGCGTGCCGGTGCATATGAGTGACCGCATCCGCAAGCTGTACCGTGTGGCACGCCAGCTTGAGCAGGAACTGGGCCGCAAGCCGGATCTGCATGAGATCTCGGAAGAGATGCAGGAAGATCCGCGCAAAATCGAATGGATGCTGCGTGTCTCATGGCAGCCGATGAGCCTCGAGCAGCCGGTCGGTGAAGACGAAGACAGCGAACTCGGCAATTTCATCGAGAACGACTCCACCCCCACACCGGCGGAGATGACCACCCAGAAACTGCTGAATGCCAAGATCGAAGAAGTGCTGGCGACGCTGACTCCGCGTGAAGCCCGTATTCTGCGCCTGCGTTTCGGCCTGCTGAACGGCAAGAGCTACACGCTGGAAGAAGTCGGCCAGAAGTTCGGCCTGACGCGTGAACGCATCCGCCAGATTGAAGGACAGGCCCTGCGCCGCCTGCGTCA
>JAEZAF010000301.1 GCA_023430545.1 Chloroflexota bacterium | reverse complement strand
TTTGTGCTGGTTTTAGGGGTTTCCAGCCTCGCTCTGGCGCAGGATGCCGCCCTGACCCTGTGGGTGTATGATGACGGTCGGCTTGAAGTCCTCACGCAGATCGGTGAGGCGTTTGAAGCTGAATACGGTGTTCCGGTGGTGGTTGAAGTCGTCGATCTGAGCGAGATCCGCAACGCCATGACCCTCGGCGCGGCATCAGGCGAAGGCCCCGATATGATTATCATCCCGCATGATAACCTCGGTCCGCTGGTCGAGAATGGTGCCGCTGCACCGATCGATCTCGGTGACAATGCCGAGAATTTCCTGCCCAGCGCAATTGATGCTTTCACCTACAACGGCGAGCTCTATGGCCTGCCACTGGCAGTTGAAAATATCGGTTTCTTCCGCAATACCGATCTGGTCCCCGAAGCCCCGGCTACATGGGACGAAGTCGCTGAAATCGGCGCTGAACTGCTCGACAATGGCGATGTTGACTCGGCCATCGGCCTGCCGGACCTGACCTACAACAGCTATCCGATCTTTACCTCGTTCGGTGGTTACATCTTTGGTCGCGATGAAGCAGGCAACTTTACCGCCAGTGACATCGGGATGAACGGCGAAGGCATGGTCGCAGGTCTGACATGGATCGGTGAACTGATCGAAGATGGCGCGGTCTCAGAGAATATCGACTGGGAAGCGGCGCATGTTCAGTTCGAAACCGGTCGTTCTGCTTTCATCATGACCGGGCCGTGGGCGATCAATCGCTTCGATACCGCTGGTGTGCCGTATGCGATCTCTGCATTCCCCGCTGTTGAAGAAGGTGGTGAGCCGGGTTATCCGTTCCTCGGTGTGCAGGGTCTGGTGATCAATGCCAATAAAGAAAACGCGATCCTTGCACAGGTCTTCGCGACCGATTTCCTCGCGACTGAAGAACACTTCCAGATGATCTTTGACGCAGAGCCGCGTCCGTCTGCATGGACGACGATCTTCGAATCGGCTGAAGATCCCAACACCGCCGGCTTCAACGAAGCGGGTGCCAATGCTGTCCCGATGCCTTCCATCCCTGAAATGGGCTTCGTGTGGGATGCATGGGTGAATGCTGGCGCACTGGTGGCGCAGGGTGAACTCACCCCACAGGAAGCACTGGATGGAGCTGTTGAACAGATCCGTGCGCAGATTGCAGGTGGCGGTGAGGAAGCAACTGAAGAAGCTGCAACTGAAGAAGCAGAGTCGGATTAAGGCTGAGGTAGCGCTGCATTATTGATACGCTGGCAGAGTGGCAGTCCGTTTTCCGGCTGCCACTTTCTGTATCTCTATCCATCTCATCTCCTGTAAACATCTGCAAGCAGACATCAGATCAGAGATGACTTTTTAATTTATCCGGACCGAGAGTAAATAGATGAACAAGGTTTCGTCCCTTATTCCCAGAACGACTTATATCGTCAATGTGATCCTGCTCGGCATCTTTCTGGTGATCTCGCTGCGGGTGATCGTCTCCATGCTGGTTGATGGACTGTATCCGCTGGCGACTGCACTGAGCGGCATCGTGGTGTTCCTGACACTGGTGTTTCTGCGGCGTCACTTCACGCCGCTGCGCTGGATCGCGATCGGGATCTCGCTGGCGCTGCTGTTCACGCTGTATCCACTGCTGTATACGCTGTATCTCAGTGTGACCAATATGGGCAGCGGCCATCTGATGACCAAGCAGCAGGCGATCTCGCGGCTGGAGTCGCAGTTTTATCTGCCGGAAGATGGCCTGAGCTATCGCTGGTCGGCTTTTCAGGCGGAGGATGGAAGCTATGCCCTGTGGCTGATGCCCGCCGAAGGTGATGGTTTTCTGGCACTGCCGGGGGAATCACCGAATGTGACCGATGTCGGCGAACTGGATGAAGATGGCATTCCGGTTGCGGTTGCAGGGTATGAGCGCCTGCCGATGAATCGGGTTGTGCCGCTGATTACCGAACTCAGTTCGATTGATTTCGGTGAAGTCCCGAATACGGTGCGCATCCGTTCTCTGCGTGAAGCGGCGGCCCTTCAGCCGAAGTATCAGTATGACGCTGCTCAGGATGCCATGATCGATCAGGAAACGGGGGCTGTTTACCGTCCGGTTGAGGGGACGTTCACCGCAGAGACCGGTGAAACACTGGCAATCGGTTATATCGAGTATATCGGGCTGCGGCATTTCTCAGGGTTTCTCAACAATGCCGGGTTCCGCGAACCGCTGCTGAGAATGCTGATGTGGAATATCCTGTTCGCCTTTGGCTCGGTATTTTTCAGCTTTGGGCTTGGGCTGGCTGTCACGCTGCTGTTTGAGGATCTGCCGGGAAGACGGATCATCCGCGCTCTGCTGATTATCCCGTGGCCGATTCCGGTGCTGATCTCGATTCTGATCTGGCGGAGTATGCTGAATCCCGACCTTGGGTTTGTCGCCCCGGTCCTCGAATCGATCTTTGGGGCTTCGCCGTCATGGTTTCAGGACCCGGTCTGGACGCGTATTGCCGTCATCATGGTGAATGTCTGGCTGTCGTATCCGTATTTCTATGTCATCACTGCTGGCGCGATTCGCTCCATTCCCAAGGAGATCTATGACGCAGCAGTGGTAGATGGGGCAGGTGGATGGAGCAAGCTCTCGAATATCACACTGCCACTGGTGCTGCGAATTGTGATGCCGCTGCTGATCGCGTCGTTTACGTTCAACTTCAATAACTTCAATGTGATCTATCTTTTCAACTATGGTAATCCCCCGATGGCGAACACGATTGTCCCGATGGGCCATACCGATATTCTGATTTCGTTCGTCTACCGCCTCGCCTTTGTGACCTCCAATGTCACCAACTACGGACTCGCTGCGGCGATTACGGTGATGCTTTTCATTCTGGTTGCCACAATGGTGCTCATCCAGATGCGATTCACCAGAATGTTTCAGGAGGTCGAGTCATAATGGATCAGACACGTGATATTGCTGCCGCTCCTCGTCAGGAGATGAAACTGCCTGTTCCCAGTAAACTGCCGAGTCTGCTGGTTCGCTATGCGATTGCGGTGGTGCTGATCCTGTTTGCCGTGATCCCGGCACTGTGGGTGGTTTCGGCATCGTTTAACCCGGCGAAGTCACTGATTGGCGGTTCCTTCTTCCCCAGGACGCTGGAGATTGTCAATTATCAGGAACTGCTCAGCAACCCGTTCTTCCCTTACATGACATGGTTACTGAACTCGATCAAGATCGCGACGATTACCACGTTCTTCACCGTGTTTCTAACCTGTTTGGCCGGGTACACGCTGTCACGTTTTCGCTTTCAGGGGCGGCGGATGCTGATGTCCGCCATTCTCATTCTGAACGTGTTCCCATCGATCCTTGCGATGGTGGCGATTTTCTCCATGCTTCAGCAACTGGGACTGTACATTACCGGGCTGGGGCTGGATACGCATAACGCACTGATCCTGATTTATGTCTCTGGTTCCATGGGCATCAATGTGCTGCTGGTGAAAGCCTATATCGACAGCATCCCGATGGAACTGGATGAGTCGGCGCTGGTCGATGGGGCGAGCCACTGGCAGACCTTCCGGCACATCGTGTTTCCCATCATGACGCCGATTGTCATCACGGTTGGTGTGCTGACATTTATCGCAGCCTACGGTGACTTTGTGATCGCACGGGTGCTGCTGAAAAGTTCCGACCAGTTGACGGTAATGGTGGGGCTTCAGCTTTTCCAGACGGACCGCTTCGATCAGGACTTCGGGATGATTACAGCGGGGGCGGTGCTGGCTGCTATCCCGATTATCCTGATCTACATCCCGCTGCAACGGTACGTGATCGACGGTCTCACGGCAGGTGCAGTGAAGGGTTAGTGTGCTTACATTGAGAGGGCCGCATTCTTGCGGCCCTACACAACGTTGTCTTATACAGATACATGATGACCGTCAATAAAGAACCCATAAGCGCTGAAAAATTTTAAGGATACTTATGAGCAAACATCGTGTTCAGGCAGTGATGCTGATTATGCTGCTGGTGCTGTCATCCCTGAGTATTACGATTATCCACGGACAGGAAGCCGGAGAAGCCGACCCGCGCTTTTACTTTGGAGTTGATCTGTCATATGTCAATGAAGTTGAGGACTGCGGCGCTATCTATCGGGAAGGCGGCGAAGTGCGTGATCCGTTTGAACTGTTTGCAGATCACGGCGCGACGCTGGTGCGTGCCCGTCTGTGGCACAACCCCGACTGGACGGAATACAGCACCCTCGAAGATGTAAAACGAACCTTTACCCGTGCTCGTGATCAGGGCATGGAGACACTGCTCGACATTCACTATTCTGATAACTGGGCCGATGCAGGTACGCAGCAGATCCCGACTGCATGGCGGGATCTGGATGATGAGGCGCTCGAAGCGGCGGTCGAGCAGTACACGACGGATGTCCTGATGGAGCTGCTGGCGGATGATCTTGTGCCAGCGTTTGTTCAGGTTGGCAATGAGACGAATTCCGGCATCCTGAAGCGTGACAATAACCAGAACTGGACCCGTGACGCCGCGCTCTTCAATGCTGGTATTCGGGCGGTGCGCGATTTCAGCGCCAGCACGGGGCATGAAGTCGCTGTGCTGCTGCATGTTGCTCAGCCGGAGAACACAGGCTGGTGGTTTACGGAAGCCGAATCAGCAGGTGTCACGGACTTCGATATCATCGGGGTGTCGTACTATCCGCAGTGGAGTACGTTTTCGATTGCGGATATGGGTGCTCATGTGGCCTATCTGCGCCAGCGCTTTGGCAAGGATGTGATGATTTTAGAGACGGCTTACGGATGGACACGCGATGCTGTCCAAGAATCTGCCGATAACATCCTCGATCAGGGACTGCGCGGGTATCCCTTCAGCCCGGAAGGGCAGCACCGGTTTATGACCGATCTCACCCAGAGCCTGATCAGTAATGGGGCATTGGGGGTTGTCTACTGGGAGCCTGCGTGGGTATCGACTGAATGTCATACACGGTGGGGGCAGGGATCGCACTGGGAAAACGCGACGTTTTTCGATTTTCAGAATGAGAATGAACTGCTGACGGGTATCGACTTTTTGCGTGACAATTACCTTCATCCGGAAGTGTTCGCTGACGGTGAAGTCGAGGCCGATTATGGTGATCCCTTCATCGAAGATGCAGCCGGTGATGCATTAAGCACAAGATCGGCACTGGATCTGGAAGATTTCTATCTGCGGGCTGATGAGGAGTCGGTGTGGATGGCTGTTCAGATCGCAGGGGATGTCTTCGACTGGACCGGCAGTTATCTGATCTACCTTGACACGACAGGCGATACACAGGGCGCGGATGTTGATCCCGGCAGGCGTCCGATCATCGTGGCTGATCCCTTTAAACCGGAGTTTCGCATAGACATCAGCATACAGGATGAGCGTGGGACGATTGGTGGACGTTACGTGCTCAACAAATGGGTGGGCAATGACTGGGAAGAGATCACCTTCACTGGTGGGGCTGCTGTTTCGAACGGTGAGCCGTCGGTCATTGAATTACAGATCCCGCTGGCGCTTATCGGAGATCCTGAGATGCTCAATCTGGCGATGGTGAGTGCAGATCGTGGTCGTGCTCAGGGTGCGAACGATATTCTGGGGACCGATTTCACCGCTGCTGAGTCTGAAGAGGATTTCGTGCTGGATCAGTTCTTCAGCTATGAATTTGCTGACTGATCTCAGTTGGATCACTGCGCCCTACACATAACTGACTTACAAAACAGCAACAGCGTCGGAAGGACAGGGTTTGTCCCTCCGACGCTGTTGATTGTTGCTAGAAAGCGGTTAGCGGACGTTCATTGTTCTGCACCAATCGCTTTAGTCGGACTCTGGTTGTCCGCCGAAGCGATCCTGCAATGTGGGATCGACTTCTACCACGCAGGTGGTATAGCGAGCGAAGTACTCTTCAAGTTCATCCTGCTCCATCGTGGATAGATCAGGCGGCGTTCCATCATCACCAACACAGGTGCGGTACGCGGTGATATTCTCGGCAGCAAGGTTCAGATCAGCTTCGAGGTCACCATCCTCCAGTACATAGTTGTCGAAGGCCTGATTGATCCAGATCGATTCGAAAAACGATGTGAAGCTGCCGCCACCGTACGAAGTGTTCGGTATGATTACAGCATCAGGTGCATCCAGTTGATTGGCGAACATGCTGAAGAAGTCTGCAACCTCCTGGCCGAACAGTGTTGCAATCTCCGGCCCCTGCACCATAGAGCGCCGTGCTGGAACACCCAACAGCAGCTCTGGCCGACGTGAAACCTCACTGATCAGGCGGTAGCAGGCTTCCGGGTCGACCGATGTATTGGTAATGTAAGCGGTTCCAATCGTGTACGACATTGGCGTGTACCGGTTACCACGGGGGTAAAGCGTAAAGCGGGTAGGATTGACGAATTCACTCGTCTGTCCCTGCTCCGAGACGCGATAGCCCAGGTCCCATGCCATCGATGTCATGTTTGTCCCCTGGAGTGGGGTCGATCCGCTGAAACCACCGCCGCCTGTGCTATTGTCAAGTTTGCGATAGTTGA
Source organism: Chloroflexota bacterium (assembly GCA_023430545.1). Taxonomy (GTDB): domain Bacteria; phylum Chloroflexota; class Anaerolineae; order Aggregatilineales; family Phototrophicaceae; genus JAEZAF01. The sequence continues at coordinate 8,428 of JAEZAF010000301.1, read as the reverse complement.
TCGCGCCTGACTTCGCTAAATCCAGCGCCTGACGGATTGCATTGACCGTGTCGGGGTCCTGAAGATTGTAAGTCACGGGTGTGGTGGAGTAATCGGCGATGTTACCACCGTAAGCCGTAATCAGCATGTAAAGATACATTGGCCCGAACTCACCCGAATCGAATGCATAGTCGAGGTCAGGATCGCTGTCCATCAGGGCCTGCAGCGTATTGGTGAATTCGTCAATCGTCCAGTCTTCTGCCGGGGCGTCAATCCCTGCTTCTTCGAACATCAGCGAATTGTAACTGATCAGCGAAGGCTGGAGGGTCATTGGATAGCCCCACGTCGCATTTTCGCGCTGCACCTGGCTTAAGGTATTCCCAAGGATATCCGACTCATCGAAGCTGGGATCAGCATCCATAAACGGATCAAGCGCCATCAGGGTGGTCAGATCAGCCGAAGGCACCATATTGTCAAACGTATAGTAGCAGTCAATCTCCTGCCCTGGAGCAGGACTTCCGAAACCGGTGAGAAGGTCGACATTTCCGACTGTGGGATCGTTTGCCACAAACTCAGTCAGGAATTCGTCCCATAACTCGCGATTTGGGATGGGTGAGAACGGCATCCCAAGCTGGAATTTCAGGACGACTTGGCCTTCCTGAATGATGGGGGTCGGTACGATGGTGGCAACAACAACGACCTGAGTGGAGCGCCGTGCTTCTGCCGCTGCCAGAACATCGACAGCCGTCTGCTGGACCTCATCGAGCGAGGGAAGCTCTGGCATCTCCATATCCGGGGGGTACATCCCCATGAACATCTCGAAATGGGTGCTGATGTAGTTATAGAACTGCGTCTCGGCTACGGGGATACCGTTCGCAATGGCATGATCGATAAGTGCCTGAAGATCTTCGTTCGGCGGTGGTGGGACGAACTGCTGGCTGTCTTCATCCGGTGTGACACCCACCAGACTTTGACGCGCCGGAAGTTCACCAAACCCTGTTGCTGCAACATCGACTGAAAGACTCAGATATTTGGCAAGTTCATAGGCAAGTTCGGGGTTGGTAGTCCCTGCACTAACAGCGAAGCCAGTCACCTGCAGACCTGCCCGGCCACCGGGAAGCAGTGACCCTTCCCAGCGCTGATTACTGCCCTGCGGAATGAAACCCTGCAGACGATAAGGAGAGTCGATCATCATGGCAACTTCATTGCTATCGAAATCGCCAAAAGCCTGCACCACTTCTGTATCCACCAGAGTGCTCCACTCTTCTATCAGAGCCTGAAGTTCTGGTGTATTCAAACGGGGTTCGTTGGGGATGACGTTCCTGTCGATCAGCCCTTCGCCCAACAGGCTGATCACGAGATGTCTGATGTTCCAGCCGGTAAGCCCGGGCAGCGTGACTTCACCTTCGGCATCACGTTCAGACAATGCATCTGCGGCGTTTACCAGATCAGTGAGCGTCCAGTTTTCATTCGGATACGGAAGCCCTGCTTCATCGAATTTCGCTGCATTATAGATCAGCATGATGGGGCTGACCCTCACCGGCACCATCCATATCCCATTATCCCATTGAAAAGATTCCAGCACGGTAGGGGCAAAATCAGCACGATCAAACGAAGGATCATCGCTGATCAGGGGTGTAAGGTCGAGAAACATACCTGCACGAGTCATTTCAATTGTCAGATCGGAGGTCTGCACCCAGTGGAGATCTGCTTCAGTGACGCCTTCAAGTACCATATCAAAGGAACTATTGAGAGCTTCCTCGTCACCGCCACCGCTATAGTAAAACCCTGACGGCTGTCGATAGACGGGGACAACCTTGACACCGGGATGAGCGGCTTCAAAGTCGTCGAAAATCTCATCATCAAAGATATCCCGCTGCCATTCAGGAATGCCTACCGTGATGATCGTCTCCGACTGGCTGAGAAGTGGGATGAAGGTTGAGGGAAGTAAAATGAGCAGTGCAATTAAAATCGAAGATCTAAGGTTGAGATAACGCATGAAAGTGCCTTTCTGCTAAGCAATGTGATCTATACAGCACTTCGGGCAGTGTCTCTTTAGCTACCGCCCCCACATGGTATGGAATCGCCTCCATTCTGACAAATAAAACTAAGCCAAACCAATATGCAGCACTGTATATACGCATGAAACGAAGAAGTGTCTCAAATTACTGCACTGTAATCGAGATATATCGTTTTCGTAACCTGACGCAGTAAACCAGGGACTTTCTGCATTTATAATCCGTATTATATAAGACCTAGGGTGGTCCGTTGTGTCACAACTTCACAAAATTAATGTTATCTGTTATGTTTGCCCGATGAGCTGTATTAATCGCAAAGAGCACTGATGTTTCGCATTTTCGATACCTGCGGTTATATGATTGAACGACTCTGGCAGCATCGGCTGTTAGCTCTATGGGTGCTGATCGGCCTCGTGGTCGCGATTACACTGGCGCTCAGCCTGCCGCTGTATGTGGATGCTGTTTACAGTGATCTCCTCAGTTCGCGGCTGGCGAACCCTCCTTTTGCCTATCGTATCCGCTACCTTGGTGCATGGGAAGGCAGCATCGGCATCTCCGATGTGCAGAATACGGATGCGGCTGTTCATCAGGGTTTTATCTCTACGATCGGCTATCCGACCACACGAGACGCCAGTTTTATCCGCATTGGGACATGGAACCGTACACTGGAAGATGGTACCCGCTTTGGTGTCGTGGACATCGGTGCATTGACCGGAGTCGATGATCAGATGGTTATCAGCAAGGGTGAATGGCCGGTCGAAGGGGAACTCGAAGAGGGTCGTCTCCCGCTGCTGATTCCGGAAATCATGTTTTATACCAATGGGCTGGATGTCGGCACTGACCTCACCTTGCAGACCTCAGGCGCAGAACCGATTGAAGCACGGATTGCGGCCATGTGGCGACCGACGAATCCGAACGATCCAGCATGGATTTTTACGCCGAAATTTTTTGATGAGATCATCCTCGTTTCACCTGATGCAGCCGTGCAGATTGTAGAAGAGGCCGAGATACCGATTACCGAAGCGGCGTGGTATGTGGTCTTCGATCAGACACAGATCGGCGCGGCGGATGTCGATACACTGCTGGCAAATACCACAACGGGCCTGAAGACAATCGAAACTGTGCTTCCAGGGACACGCTTCGAAACGCCGGAAGTCGGGCTGCGTGCGTTCAATGATGAGGTCAGCCGATTTACCCTGCAATTGTTTATCATCATCGCGCCAATCGGTGGATTGGTGCTGTATTTCGTCTCGATGGTGGCCGGACTGCTAGTCAGCCGACAGGAGCCAGAAGATGTACGCCTCAGCAGCCGTGGCATGAGCCGCCGCCGTATCCTGATGCTGCATTTTCTGATGTGGTTTACACTGGTCGGCGCTGCATTTGGCCTCAGCATCGTCCTTAGCCCTTATGTCGTGCAGCTCGTCGGCCAGACCACATCCTTCCTGCGCTTTGATATTACGACGCCTGATCTGGAAATCGTCTTTACGACAGAAGCCTTAGCGGCGGGTGTCATCACCGGGCTGATTGCTGCCAGCAGTGGGTTATTTCTGGCATGGCGCTCAACCCGTCGCAATGTCAATTCTGCCCGTCAGATCGCGGCGCGGGCGCAGCGTGCGTGGTGGCAGCGGGCCTATCTTGATCTGCTGCTGCTGATCCCGGCGCTGTACGTGCTGTACACACTGAGTCAGAATCGACTCCGGCTTCAGGCCGATAGTCCGTTCAGCGATCCGATCACGTTTGCGGGGCCGACCCTGTTTTCACTTGGTATGACGCTGCTGTTTCTGCGGATTTATCCCTTCCTGCTGAATATCGCCGGGCGATTGATCGCCTATACACGCAGTATCGCGGTGCTGATGGCATTCCGGGAACTGACACGTTCAATCGGGCGCTATCGCGGCGCACTGCTGATGATGGCCTTCACGCTCAGCCTGACAGGTTTTACGGCGTCGATGGCGAATACCCTGGATCGCAGCCTGCAGGATACGCTGCAATACCGCATCGGTGCGGATCTGGTGCTGACGACGGCGATTGACGCGGAGACCGAGCAGGAACAGGACACCGAAACCGGTGAGGTTACGACCACGGTCACAGGTTTTAACGCGCCGCCGGTTGAGAATCTGTATAACCTGCCCGGTATCGAAAATGTGTCGCGTATTGGCGAATTCAACGCCCGTCTGACAACCGGGGGCCGCAACCGCCTCGACGGAATCGCGCTGGGTGTTGATCGCTGGGCGATGGCTTCGATCACACCGTTTCGTGAAGATTATGCCGATGAATCCCTGGCCGCCCTGATGAACAAGCTGGCGACGACTCGCACCGGTGTTCTGATCAACCGCCAGACGATGATCGATCAGAATCTGGCAATCGGTCAGGTGCTGCGGCTTGAGGTGCAGGCGCTCAACACTTGGTATCCGATGGATGTGACGATCATCGACGTGCTGGATTATTTCCCGACTATCGATCCACGTGGACAGGGCTTCTTCCTCGTCACCAATCTGACACCGATCTTCGAGGCGGTGGGTTCTCCGCTGCCGTTTGATGTGTGGGTGGGACTGAAGCCGGATGCTGATGTCGATACGGTGCTGGCCGAAATCCGTGCGGCTGATTTTCCGGTGCTGCGCTGGCAGGACCCAGTCACAGCGCTCTCGGTCGCACAGGCAGAACCCGGTCGGCGTGGCGTCTTTGGGTTTCTCTCCATTGGCTTCCTGTCGGCTATTGCGCTGACGCTGATTGCCACCATCATCCAGAATGCAGCAGCCTACCGCGCTCAGTCGCGACAGTTAGGAGCGCTTCAGGCGATGGGTTTAGGCAGCGGCACCGTCAGCAGTTATATGCTGCTGCTGCAAGGCGCAGCGGCGGGCGGCAGTATCCTCTGTGGAACACTCATCGGTGCTTTAACGACTCTGCTGTTTCTGCCGCTGCTCGATTTCAGTGGTGGGCTTCCGCCTTATCTGGTGCGCGTCGCATGGGATCAGGTGCTGGTTGTTTACGGCGCATTCGCTGGAGCATTTTTAATCGTCACCCTGCTGACCACCATCAGTCTGAGTCGTCAGCAGCTTGCCACCGTCGTCCGGTTAGGTGAAATCTAGTATGACAAACCTTCGTAGACCGTCTCTGATCACAGTGCTTTTCCTTGTGCTGCTGATCCTCACTGCCTGTGCACCCGCTTCGAATAATGCTGGCAATGCCGGTAATGGCAGCAACCCTGATAATACAGGGATGAATAATGCCGCACAGCCGGCGGCAACCATCACCCCTTTTCCGACTGCACCAGCGGCAGCGCGTCGTACCGCCACGGTGGAGCGTGGCACGGTCACGCTGAATTACACCTTCAATGCCCGCTGGCTTCCGCGTGACCAGTATCGCCTGTCGTTTCAGATCGATGGCGTGGTGCGTAACGTCAACGTCCGGCGTAATGATACTGTCACTGCCGGTCAACTGCTGGCCGATTATCAGATCGAAACGCTGGAAGATCAGTTGACACAGCAGGAACTTGATCTTGAAACCGCGCTGTATCGCCTGCAAACCGATGAAGAAGGCAATGCCGACCCGATTGTGAGCGCACAGTTTCAGCTTGCCAATTCACGTATTCAGCTTGATATCGAGAAAAACAGCCTCGACTGGACCGGCGTCTCTAACGCCCGACTTCAGTTAGATAATGCACAGCGCAGTCTTGATCAGGCGCGGCGCGATTATGACGATGTGGTCAGCCGTCAGACTTCGAGTGGATCACAGATTGAAAGCGCCCATCAACGGGTGAAGGATGCTGAAAACGCATTACAGTCCGCACAGAACGGCTATTTCAGTGCTTCGCAGAACTATAACAACGCAGTGGCGCGCCTGAAGCTTCAGGAAAACAGTGTTCTGCAGAATGAACTCGCCTTGCAGGATGCACAGGGTGGTACCGGCAGCAATTTCGAGCAGCTTCAGGCTGTGCGTGCTGCTGAAAACAATGTGAACCAGACTCGCGAGCAGATCTTCAAATCCACGCTGGTTTCACCCGTAGAAGGTGTGATCCTTTCGGTTGACATCAACCCCGGCGATGATGTGCGGGCTTTTGTGCCGGTCATCACCGTCGCGCTGCCTGATCCGAAAGAAGCAGTCGGTGAAGGACTCCCGTTCAATGACATTCAGCGCCTCAGCGTTGGGGATGTCGGTGTCTGTACGATTACGAATCCGGAACTTTCGGTGCAGTGTGTGGTGCGCAGCCTGCCACTGAGCAGCAGTGATGCTGATCAGACGGTGCGGGTGGCGGCGACCCTGCCGGAAGCCGCCCTCGGGCAGGCCGTTGAAATCGTCATGCCGCTGGAAACCCGCGAAGATGTGCTGTTTCTTCCTCCGGGATATATCCGCACTTTTCAGGATCGTCAGTTCGTTATCATCCTGACGGACGAAGGTGAACAGATTCGAGATGTGGTTGTTGGCCTGCGTACCGACGAGCGCGAAGAGATCGTCAGTGGCCTTGAAGAAGGCGATGTGGTCCTCGCCCCTTAAATTTGCAGGGACGTGCTTAAGCATCTCCCCACGAACTCGATAAAGGTGTCGGGAGTCGAGACCGTATTTCCGCCGCCCTGACAAATGTCTATCACATCGCAGGAAGCACATGGCATACATTACCTGTAAACAGGTGGTTAAGGTCTATAAAGTCAGTAACCATGAGATCGTCGCGCTTAAGGGCATCGATTTCAGCATGGAGCAGGGCGAGCTGGTGGCGATTATCGGGCCAAGCGGCGCAGGTAAAAGCTCGCTGCTTAACCTGCTTGGCGGGCTGGATCGTCCGACGGCGGGCAGTCTGACCGTCGATGGTCAGAACCTGCTTTCCTTCAAATCGCGCGACCTCGCGCATTACCGCCTGCAGCGTGTCGGCTTTGTCTGGCAGCAGGTGGAGCGTAATCTCATGCCAAATCGTAATGCCATTCGTAATGTCACGCTGCCGATGATGCTGGCGGGTACTCCACCGTGGAAACGTCGTCCGCGTGCGCAGGAATTACTTGATGCCGTCGGACTGGCGGAGCATCAGCGCAAATATCCCGCACAGCTTTCCGGTGGACAGCAGCAGCGTGTCGCGATTGCTGTGGCGCTGGCGAACAATCCACCGCTGCTGTTACTCGATGAACCCACCGGATCACTGGACCGGCAGAATGGTCGGCAGGTGATGGAACTGATCAACGAGCTGCGAAAGACGTTTAACCTCACGGTGCTGATGGTCACACATGATCTGGAAGTGGCTGATTATGCGGATCGTGTGCTGACTCTACGCGATGGTGCACTCGGTCAGGATCTGTCCGGCGCGGAAGAAGAGGGGTTGAAATTCGATGAGAATGGGCGCGTCTATCTGCCGGACGGAGCGCGGTCGCATCTGACGGAAGCGGCGCGAATTGCGGTCGAGGTGCGTCCGGAAGGCGTGCTGCTGCGTCCCGAATCTGCTGAAAGCGACGACACCGAAGCACTGCTTCAGGAGATGCTGCCTCAGGATGCCCCACCATCCCGGCGCGGTCTGCTGGCGCGGCTTCGTCGCAGACAGGACAACCGGTACAGCGCATGAAGGGGTTTCGCCGTAAAGAGACAGCCGCCCCCGAATTCACGGTTCGGGTGGAAGGTGTAACGCGCACTTTTGGCTCAGGGGATCGTGCCGTGCATGTCCTGCGTGGTGTGGACCTCAATGTGCGTCCCGGAGAACTCATCGCACTGTATGGCCCATCTGGCAGCGGTAAGACGACACTGTTGAATCTGATCGGCAGTCTGGATGCTCCAACCACCGGCCTGATCGAAGTGGTTGGGCATGAAGTCACCGCAATGCGATCACGGGCGCGTGCCAGACTGCGCCGTCGTCATATCGGCTTTATCTTCCAGAACAATACGCTTGTGCCTACCTACAGCGCGATGGAGAATATCGATCTTGCGCTGCGTCTGCCGGGTTTCGGCTATTTTGAACGTCGCAAACGCGCCCGATCCGCGCTGGAAGCGGTCGGACTCAGTGCATGGGCAAGTCATGTGCCGGATGAGTTAAGCGGTGGACAGCGCCAGCGTGTCGCGATTGCGCGTGCGCTTGCACTGCGGCCAGAACTGATCCTTGCGGATGAGCCGACCAGCGGCCTTGATACACGTACTGCGCGACGCATTCTGAGATTGTTTCAGGGCGTGGCGCAGCACCAGAACACGACCTTCATCATCGTCTCGCATGACCCGATGATCGAGGCGTTTGTCGATGTAGCATATGATCTGGTCGATGGAAAACTGGTGCAGCGCGCAAAAAAGACACCGCCTGCGACCGCCATCGACGCGGATGAGTCTGATGAATCCAGCGAAACATCCGAAGAAGCAAAGGAAGAGACTCCATGATCAAAAAGGTCCTCGCAGGGCTTGCATTTCTGATGCTGATGACCGCCTCGTTTGTGATCGGAGGGCTGATGCTGCCGCGCCTTCAGAAT
>JAEZAF010000264.1 GCA_023430545.1 Chloroflexota bacterium | reverse complement strand
ATACCGCCCGTTACAAGACCTTCATCGCGCAGGAACTCGGCGTCAGCATCCGCGATGTACACGGCATGGTGCTCGGCGGCCACGGTGACACGATGGTCCCGCTGCCCCGTCACACCTCGGTTGCCGGTATCCCGGTCACGGAACTGATGGCGCAGGACAAGCTGGACGCCATCATCGAGCGCACCCGCAAGGGCGGCGGCGAGATCGTCGGCCTGCTCGGTTACAGCGGCTTCTATGCCCCGGCAGCTGGCACGGTCGAGATGGTCGAAGCGATTGTCCGCGACCAGAAGCGCGTCATCCCGTCTGCGGTGCTGCTGACCGGCCAGTATGGGTACGATGGCCTGTTCATCGGCGTCCCGGCGGTGCTGGGCGCGGGCGGCGTCGAGAAGGTGATCGAGATGGAACTGAACGACGAAGAAAAGAATATGCTGAAGATCAGCGCCGACGCCGTTCAGGATGTCGTCAACGTCCTCGGCTACTAGTCGTTACAACGTTCAATATCATTTCGAGAGGCTGCGAAACTTCGCGGCCTCTTGTTGTTTGTAAAGTTTTGATGAAAATTCGTAAATTCACGTTACTTTTCACCTTAGATAAAAAAACTGTATATAATGCACTTAATAGATCGAATTTTGAGAGTAGAGGAACAAAATGTCAGACAATGAAAGATCTTCATATCCAATGCTTCCAGAAGCCAACTGGTGGGCACTACGAACTAAGTTTCAAAATAGCATACCTAATATAGTTACACGTACATACTTAGAAACAACACTGAATCTTGGAGAAAGCGCTGCTAAGAATGTCCTGCGGGCCTTGAGAGGCTTAAAACTTGTTGACGAGAAAAATTCTCCAACAGAGCGAGCTGAAAGATGGAGACATGACGATACTTATCGTGAAGTTTGTCAGGAAATTTTAGAAGAGATTTATCCTGATGAGTTGAGAAGCGCAATACCGAATCCGTCTTCTGAAATGGAAGGCGCTAAACGCTGGTTTGCACGTAAGACTGGAGGCGGAGCTTCCGCCAGTCTCAAAATGGCGTCATTATATGAATTGTTAACAGATGCAAATCCGCAACGAAGTGCAAATGCAAAACCAAATATAAAATCTGTTCCTCGTAAAACAAAAGGAGCTACGCCAAAATCAAGACCTCAACCATCTCAGAGGCAAAATGATGTAATAGCTGACGCTGTACCTATTCAGTCTAATACTTCAATACAATCTACTGTGGGAGCATCACCATCCTTACATATTGACATTCAGATTCATATTGCTTCTGATGCTTCATCGGATCAAATTGACCAGATCTTTGCAAGTATGGCAAAACATCTGTACAAGAATAATCAATGAACGAGATGTCACAATTTACAAAAGACATACTTGAAGCTATTCAAGAGGCTCAAGATGAAATTGGATATGTTCCAAAACCACCCAGTGAAGGTGAAATTCCCGCAAATTCTTTAGTTGTCGATTTTTTGTTGGTACAGAACACGCGAGGCTATATTGAAAAGACAGTTCACCAAATAAACGGATGTTATGAACATGGGTGGTATGATGCTTGCGCTGTTATGCTTCGAAAACTGATTGAGACACTCATTATTGAAGCATTTGAGAACAATGGTATTCAAGCAAAAATCAAGATGACTGATGGGAACTATATAGCTCTAGATGAATTGGTTACAAAAACTCTAGATGAAACTTCATGGAGTTTGGGAAGAAACGCCAAACAAGCGCTACCCAAGTTAAAACATTTAGGTAATGAATCGGCCCACAGTCGAAGATTTAACGCCCGTCGCAATGATCTGGAGAAACTGCTTCCTGAGATTCGAACTGCCGTAGAAGAATTACTCTATGTTGCGAATCTCAAAAAATAAATGAGCATGTTTGTTTCTGTAATCCGCGTTTCATAAACGGAAAACTCTTGACTTATCCTACCTGTTTTGCTACCATGCAGATCAGCCATTCCACAATAGCTCAATGGCAGAGCAATCGGCTGTTAACCGATGGGTTCCTGGTTCGAGTCCAGGTTGTGGAGCAGACCAAACGCTGAGGACATCCTCGGCGTTTTTTGTTGCCTCTTTCCCTCGGATTCTTCGAGAGTCAGTTTATATTCCGCCTCAATCTGACGATGTCACGTGATTTTCTGACCGGAACTGCATTAAGCACTGTAAGATAAACGCCACAAATGTAACTTAGCAGATCACCTTCATCATTGATCGCGGAACAGCTTAAGGACGATGCGATGGTTACGAATGCCGTTATGCCTTCCGACCGCCTGAGCCTGAACGAATGGTTCGCGCTTCCACCGATACAGCTTCTGACAACCAGTGAAACACTCGGCTGGGATAAAGTCAGTTTCCAGCGGGCGCGCATGAACCCGACTCATGACTTTCTCCCTACACCGGATACACCGAGCGACACGCTGATCATGATCCTCGCGGGTCGCAATTACCTTCAGGGCAGCGCTATCAGCCCTCCCCATCACGGACTCAACACTGGCCCCGGCGCTTTGATGCTTGCGCCACATAACCGTCACTTTGATGCCCGCTGGAATGCCACCAGCGAAGCCGCTTTTCTGACTCTGTCACGCACGATCAAAGCGGACACCGCAGCCACGGTTCTGAAAACTGATCCCGGACACGTTGAGCTGAAACCGACGTTTAATTTCTTTGATCCCCTGCTGCGTCACCTGTTTCTGGAAATTGTCGCCGAGTCGCAGAACAGCGGCATGCTTGGATCGCTGTATATCGAGTCCATCGTGTATACCATCTCACTGCATCTGCTGCGCCACTATTCGAACGTCTCACAGGTCAAAGCCATCCCCGACGGACCGCTGTCATCCACACAGCGCCTTCAGATCACGGACTATATTCATTCGCATCTGCATGAAAAGATCAGCCTGACCGATCTGGCCGGGTGTCTCGGCTTGAGTGTCCCGCATTTCGAGAAGATGTTCCGTGCCACCTTCCACTGTGCGCCGTACCGCTATGTGCTGGAATGCCGTGTCGAGAAAGCCAGGCTGCTGTTGAGCAGCACCCAGCGTTCGGTCGTGGAGATCGCGCTGGACTGCGGCTTTGCCAATCAGAGTCATTTCACGCGGCACTTTACGCGATGGGTGGGCATCTCACCGGCGCGTTTTGCCCGTGAGCACCGGCGGTAAGCGAGCGATCCTGTTCAACTGGGAAAGAGATTAATAAGCAAACGGCGACATCCCTTGACACGCCTTCGGACAAGGCTAAGATCAAAAGGTAAGCTTCAGAGGTAGGTTTACTGGTAGTGATCTTTAGAGGAGTTTCAAGGTATGTCCACGGTTAAACAGAATCTCATCCTCAATACGCAGCAAAGTGCGGGTGATGCCTGCATCGCCAATATCAGTCCGGCAGAGCGGCGTAAACGCCTGATCACCGGTATCGTCGCGTTTGTGGCGGCGGCGGTGATTCTGGCAGTGATGGTTTTCATCGGCATGGATCGTCTGTGGCGGCTGCCGCTTGTCCTGCTGTTTTTTGTGGCGGCTACAGGTTATTTTCAGTGGCGGGATAAAACCTGCGTCGCTTATGCGGTTATGAATTCGCGCAAAGTCGGTGACAAAATGGAGAAGATCGAAGACAGTGCTGAGCTTGCCCAGGTTCGGAAACAGGCTCGCCAGGTACAGCTTAAATCACTGGCAGCGGCGATTCCCCTGACGATCATCGCACTGCTCCTGCCTGTAATCGGTTAAAACGCAGTTCCTCACCAGCCTGCTTATACTGAAAGAGGGTTGGCGAAGCTCGCTTAACCAGAGCCGCCAGCCCTCTTTTCACCTGCCCACCTCTTTGTCTGTTCCTGTCAACTGACCTCGAGCTACCTGTGTGTATCTTCTGTAAAGATGCACGATCTCTATTGACTCTTCAGTCATTTCAGTAAATACTGAAATAAGCGAAATGAGATTGTTACCAACTGAGGATTGATTCCGTTGTCTGACCAGTCACTGCCTGAACTTACCCCTGAAAAGCTGAAATTCATCGAGAATATCGCGCTGTACTACGAGCATTACGGCATCCCACGCATCGCAGGGCGGATGTTCGGCCTGCTGCTGCTGAATACCCTGCCGCTGTCTGCCGAACAGATCTCGCAGCAGTTGGGGGCCAGCCTGAGCAGTGTCTCAACCAACATCCGCGCCCTGATCAGCAACGGCTGGGTGGAGAAAGTCACACGCACGGGTGATCGGGTGACGTACTACCGGTTTTCTCCGCAGGCATGGGAACAGGTGATGGAACGGCGCAGGCAGAGCTTTCTGCCGCTGAAATCAATGGCCGACCAGATGACCGCCGCACTTGATGCCGATGACCCGGCACGCCAGCAGTTACAGCACATGTCAGACTGGGCCACCCTGCTGATGCAGCACTATGACACGCTGATCGCGACCTGGCAGGCACAGTTACGCGGTGACACCAGCAAACCATCAACTTCAGACGAAGGTTAAAGGCAGAGTATCATGCGCAAGGATCTTCAGGAAGCAGGTTTCGAAGAGCGCCATTTCCACACCGGCGAAATCCATCTCAATTACGTTGTCGGGCCGGACCACGGGCCAGCGCTGGTGCTGATCCCGGCGCAGATGGGGATCTGGGAAACCTATCTGCCCAATCTGATCCCACTGTCGGAGCGCTTTCAGGTTTATGCGATTGACGTGCGCGGACACGGCGGCTCCGACTGGACGACAGGCGATTACTCATGGGCCAGCATCGGGCGGGACATGACGGCCTTTCTCTCGCAGGTGGTGCAGCGTCCGGCGATTCTGTCCGGCAATTCGTCCGGCGGGATCATCGCGCTGTGGTGCGCGGCCAACATCCCGGAGTGGGTATCGGGGCTGGTGCTGGAAGACGCACCGGTCTTCTCGGTGGAAATGCCGCGCTTCCGCGATCAGGACAAATTCGTCTATGAAGGGCTGGCGCGCTATGTCAAAAATCTGGGTGACCTGAAAAACCGCGATCTGGCGAATTACTTTCGCGGTCAGGTGCTGCCGGTCAATGAGGGCAGGCGTGAGAAGCGCATGCCGGACTGGTTCGTCAGCGTGATGTCATTTCTCATCCGGCGCTGGCAGAAGGCGCATCCCGGTGAGCCAGTGGACATCGCCTACTTCCCCGGTGTGATGCGGGTGCTGTTCAAGTCCATCTCGACCTTCGACCCGGATTTTGCGCAGGCGTTTGTTGATGGCCGGATGTATGAAGGGCTGGATCATAGCGAAGCGCTGAAGCGGGTGCAGTGTCCGGTACTGGTGATGCACGCCAACTGGTTCCGGCATCCGAAATATGGATTAGTCGGCGCACTCGACGATCAGGATGTGGCACGGATTCAGCGGCTGGTCCCGCAGGCGCAGGTGGTGAAGATCCCGGCCAATCATGTAATCCATCGCTACAAGCCAAAGGAATTCCATGCGGCGATTGAGGATTTCGCAGCGCAGCACAGGCTGTTTCAGCAGAATATCTCTCAGACATACGCCTGAACTCACATATGACGCAAAAACCAAAAGCGACGGTGGGCCAGTCAACACAACAGTCAGCCGTTAGCGTTTTTGATGACGTCATGTTTTAATCGGTGCGGATATTTATTGAAGTGGTGGCAGATATGCTTCACTAAACAAGGGAAAACTTATGGGTGCGTGGGGACACAGAAGCTTTGAGAATGATGATGCCGCAGACTGGTTAAGCGATTTAGTATCAGGTAATACGCTTGAGCCAGTCCAGTCTGCCTTCAATGAAGCACCTGGTAATGAGGAGTATATCGAGATCGATTCAGGAAGCAGGATTATCGCAGCCGGGCAGGTCGTTGCTTTGCTGCGAGGAATGCCAGCCCAATCGCTTCCTGAAAGGCTGACTGCCTGGCATGATGCTCATCAATTAACCGTTGACGACACCCTGCTTGAACAGGCTGTTCGGGCAGTTAAAAGCGTCCACGATACGTCGGAGCTTCGTGAGGTCTGGGAAGATGTTTCCAGCATCGAAGGATGGGAGCAGGACGTCCTGGATTTGTTATCACGGCTGCAAGCTTGAGCACTGTCATAAAAGCCAGCTCGTTAAACTGAAATCCAGCTCCTATATGTAAAAGCGCGAAGAGGTTCTCCGCGCTTTTTGTACCCTCAAATTGTAAATCTTAGCGGTGCTTCCAGTTGGCGGGGCGCTTTTCGATGAAGGCGTTCATGCCTTCGGTGCGGTCTTCCTTGCCGAGCAGCTCATAGAAGTTCTGCTTCTCGTGTGCCAGCCCCTGCTCCAGCGGAAGTTCGAAAGCACGATTGACAGCGTCCTTCGCCAGTTTTACCGCAGGCTGAGACATGGACGCGATCTTCTGTGCGATCTTGATGGCCTCATCCAGATAGCTTTCCAGCGGTGCGACACGGTTAACCAGTCCATAACGCAGAGCTTCTTCTGCTGTGATGCGGCGATCCGCCAGCACCATCTCCATCGCGACGGCCTTACCGACGGCGTGTGTCAGGCGCTGGGTGCCGCCTGCACCGGGGATGATCGCAAGGTTGATCTCCGGCTGACCGAACTGCGCGGTCTCCGAAGCGACGATCATATCGGCCTGCATGGCGATCTCACAGCCGCCGCCGAGCGCATAGCCGGACACCGCTGCGATGATCGGCTTGCCAATTTTTGACATGCGCGACCAGTCGGTGAAGTCGCTGCCGGATGCAGCGGCGTTCGGGTCGAGGTTCACCAGTTCCTTGATGTCGGCACCGGCGGCGAAGGCCTTGTCACTTCCGGTCAGGACAATGCAGCCAATGGCGGGATCGGCGTCGAAGGCTTCCATCGCCGTGAACATCTCATGGGTGATCTGGCTGTTGAGCGCATTGAGGGCCTTGGGCCGGTTCATGCGGATCAGGCCAACGCCTTCGACCGGGGTTTCGACCAGAATGGTTTCGTAATCCATGTGTATTTTCTCCATGAAAGAAAGAATCAAATCTTCATTTGATTGGATAGTAGCACAGAATGACCGGCATCATCGAGTCGGATTTCCGGGCCAGGGATCATCGGACTGTGCGTGATCTACTTCAGTTCCTTCAGATTGCGCAGGGATGGGAATTTGGCGGCGACCCACGCGACGACGGCCAATGTTCCGATGCCGCCGGTGACGACCGCCCCGACCGGCCCCAGAATCGACGCGACTACACCGGACTCGAAGCTGCCGATTTCATTCGAGGAGCCGATAAACACACTGCTGATGGCCGAGATCCGACCGCGCATTTCGTCCGGCACGCGCACCAGCAGCAGCGTATGGCGCACGACCACGCTGATATTGTCCATCGCGCCGAGCAGCCACAGCATCGCCAGCGAGAGGAAAAACGAGGTCGAGAGTCCGAAGATGATGGTCGCGATGCCGAATCCGGCCACCGCCAGCAGCAGTGCGCGCCCCGCATTGCGGAACGGTGGACGTGAGGCGATGAACAGCGCCATCATCATCGCGCCGATGGACGGTGCAGCTCGCAGCCAGCCGAAGCCTTCTGGCCCGACCTGTAAAATATCCTTGGCGTAGACCGGCAGCAGCGCGGTCGCACTGCCGAGCAGCACGGCGAACATATCGAGCGTCATGGCCGCCAGCACATCACGGGTATTGAAGATAAACTTCACACCGGCGGTCAGCGACTCGCGGGTCATCGGTGTGGAGATACGTGCCAGCGGACGCTCCCGGATGCGCAGCAGCAAAATGATATAGGTGAAACAGCCAAGCGCGTTCAGCAGATAGACGTAACCCGCCCCGGCGAACAATGCGATCAGCCAGCCGCCTAATGCTGGCCCCAGCATTGAGGCGATCTGCCCGAGACTGCTGCTCCATGTGGCGGCGCTGCCGTAATGCTCCGGCTCGACCGTCGCCGGGACCAGTGTCGAGGAAGCCGGGCCGTGAAACGCCGCGCCGATACCGGTCAGCAGCAGGATGAAGTAGAACAGCACCAGCGATCCCTGCGTGAACGAGATCCATGCCAGCCCTAATCCACACAAGGCCAGCAGAAGCTGCATGGCGATCACCATATGCTTGCGATTGACGCGGTCGGCGGTGTGACCGGCGGGCAGCGCCAGCAGAATCACCGGTGCGACCTGTACCAGCCCCATCAGACCGATGGCGAAGGCAGAACCGGTGCGCTCGTAAATTTCCCAGCCGATCGCGGCGTTAAGCATCTGTTCGCCAAGCTGCCAGAAGGTGCGCCCGATAAACAGCAGACGAAAATCACGAAAACGGAGCGCAGCGAAGGCGTCGTGCTTTGGCTGCACCTCGGTGGTTTCTTCCTGAGTTGAGGTCATAAAGTTGAAAGGACCGAGCGAAAGCGGCTCAGATTGGGTTCACAGGTAAGCGAGCGAATAACAGTGTCATCATAGGCGCAGTTCAGGATGTGCGCTAGTGCCGCATCGGTCCGTGTGGACAGGGTTCGTCGGATACCGTCTAACGATATGGAATCTTTCACACGTCCCCATGAACTGCATCCCTGTAGTACAATGGCGCTGAGTTTGAAATGATCCCTGGCCTGATGACACGCAGGACGCGTTTCGCGATTCTATGACACACGACCTTTCAACCCGATTCTCATTCGTCCGACGACTTGTTCCGTTAATGAGCGCGCTGGCGCTGCTGGTGATGCTGATCTCCAGCGGATGTGTGGCAACCACCCAGCAGATCATCCCGACGCAGCGGCCAACCGAAACGCCGACTTCGACCGCCACCGCAACGCCCCGCATCATCGGGAATGTGGCGACGACCGCCGCGCCAACCTTCACCCGCGCTGCACCGGAAGGCGGGCCGACTCCGACGCCGCTGTTTGGAGCAGGGCCAGCGGTGATCGATCTGCCGGTGGCGACGATTCCCCGTGTCCTGAACCCGAACGCGCCGCGTATCGAGTTCTTCACGACCGATACCACCTCCGCTGCGCCGGGGACGGATGTGCGGCTGTACTGGTCGATCCGCAATGTGGACCGCGCCGTGATTTATCGTATCAACGCCGCCGGACAGCGCACCCTGACCTATAATATCCCACCGGACGGAACGCAAACGGTCAGAATCGGCGCAAGTGAGCGCGGCAATATCGATTTCCAGCTTGTGGCCGGTGAAGGCTCGCAGCAGGTGCAGCAGTCGATCTCGATCCCGATCCTGTGCCCGATCGCGTGGTTCTTCATCCCCGCGCCGGAAGCCTGCCCCAGTGCCGAAGCCGCGCCCACCACCATCACCGAGCAGACCTTCGAGCGCGGACGGATGCTGCATCTGGCGGACAGCAACCGGATTTACGTACTGTTCAACGATGAACGGTCACCAGCATGGATCGACTTCCCGAACCTGTTCGATCCGACGGTGCATCCGATGCGCGATGAAGGTTTTGAAGCGGCGCTGGCGGGGACGGGGAATGTCCAGCCGGTGGGCAAGCTGGGCTTTGTGTGGCGTGGGAATGATACCGTGCGCAACCGGCTTGGAGTCGGGACGGTGCCGGAAGCGGTCTACGAAGGGTTTACGCAGCGTGCCCCGACCAGCCCGACATCGACCGGCAGCGACAGCCTGTTTGTTACCAGCAGCACGGGGACGGTGATTCAGCTTCTGCCGGGTGGGGAAAGCTGGCAGATCCTGACGCCGTCGTGAGCCTGACGCGACAATCGCAGGGAAGGCGACAGGCAGAAACAAAAACCGCGTGATACAATGCACGCGGTTTGCAGTCGATTTCGGCTGTGAGTGCCGGAGGTGGGAGTCGAACCCACACGCCTTTGGGGCAAACGAGTTTGAGTCGTTCGTGTCTGCCATTTCACCACTCCGGCGGCACAGTCAAGTATAAGAGACAATGGTGGAAGCCGTCAATGGCTGGCAGTACTGGTCCTTCGATCCCTTATGAAGAAGAAACGCTGATCGCCGCCGCGCTGCGCGGTGATCTCGATGCCTTCAATCAACTGGTGCTGCGCTATCAGAACAGCGTGTTTTCGCTTGCCTATCGCATGATGGGTGACTCTGCCAGCGCGGACGATGCTGCGCAGGAAGCCTTCATCAACGCCTATCGTCGGCTGGACAGCTATCGCGGTGGCAGCTTCCGGGCATGGCTGATGCGCATCACCACCAATACCTGCTACGATGAACTGCGCCGTCGCAAGCGCCGTCCGGCCACGCCGTTCGAGGAACTGCCGGGTGGAGACAGCGACGATGGTCCCCCCCTGCCTGCATCCATGCCGACACCGGAAGAAGCCGCGCAAAGCTCCGAGCTGGCGCAGGTGCTTCAGGACTGCATCAACGGTTTGCAGGAAGATCAGCGGATGACACTGGTCATGTGTGATGTACAGGGCTTCAGCTATCAGGAAATTGCGGATGAGTCCGGCGTACAGCTTGGCACGGTCAAATCACGCCTGAGCCGAGCGCGGGCGGCAATGCGCGATTGTCTGCGGCCCGTTCAGGAACTTTTACCGAGTGAATTTCGTTTCATACGTTAAGGATTATTTCCAATCGACTGGCGGATGGCTGAAGGGATTCAGCGCAGAGGCTGAGCGATGAGATGAGTAGTAAGTAACGCTTTCCGATGAGTATTTCTGAACAGGATTATGAGCTGCTCTCCGCCTATCTCGATGATATGCTGGAGACCAGCCAGCGCGCTGAACTGGAAGTGCGCCTGAATAATGACAGCGAACTGCGTGCGGAGCTGAATGCCCTGCGACAGATGGTTCAGCTTGTCCGGTCTCTGCCGGAGCTGGCGGCCCCGCGCAGCTATACCCTGACGCCGGAACAGGCGCTGAAGATCCGCAGTGAGCGTGTTCGTCCGGCGGCGGAGGGGCGGATTCTGCGCTTTGTGGTGCCGGTCCTCAGCGCAGCGGCGTCCATGATGCTGGTACTGTTCGGGCTGGCCCTGCTGCTGAACAGTCCAGGCAGCAGTGTGACCACACCGTCAATTGCGATGGCGACCCTGACCGGTGATGCGGCCAGTGCATCGGCGTCCGACCGGATTGTGAAAACACCGACTGTCGCGCCGACAATGGAGATGACCGAAGTCGAAGTCACCGAGATCATGCTGGCGACGGATGAAGGGGAAGTTTCAGTCTTTGGGACCGATCCCGAGACCGGCAGCGGTGCCGCCGATACCGCGTCCGCTGAGGAAATGGCAGACCAAGCACCACTTGAAGAATCAGTGCCAGAAGACACGAGTGATCAGGAAGCCGATGGCAGTGTCATGCGGTTTACGGAGCCTTTGGCAACGGAGGAGTCCGGAGGGGGAATCTTTGACCTGCTGGCACCCACCGATACACAGGAATCCTTCGAAGAAGAGATGAGTGCACCCGGTGCCGCGAACGGTGA
>JAEZAF010000253.1 GCA_023430545.1 Chloroflexota bacterium | reverse complement strand
GCCATCTCGGCGACCGCCAGTGTGAAGATCGCGAAGTACACCCCGCGCAGCCGCAGCGTCATCAGGCCAGTCAGCAGACCGATGACAGCAGACACCACCAGTACAGCCAGCACACCGAGTCCGAACGCCAGCACCGGGTCCAGCCCGCTGAACTGAAGCATCATCCCGACCAGATAGCCGCCGAGTCCGAAGAACATGGCATGGCCGAACGAGGTCACACCGGTGAAGCCGAACATCAGGTTGTAGCTCATTACCAGAATCGCCAGCGCGAAGATCTCGATCGCGACTGACATCCAGAAGACGGACGGCCCACTCATGATGTAACGTTCGCCGCGCTGTACACCGAAGGGACTTGATCCCGTCGCCCAACCGATGGCGTGGGGCAGGATGATCAGCAGCACGGCCAGTAGATAAAACCAGTTGTTCGCCAGCCACTGGAGCGGGCCGGGGCGCGATGCCTGTAACTCTACCGTGTTATTCATGTCTAGCGCTCCTCTCCGAACAGGCCGCTTGGACGCAGCAGCAGCACCAGCACCAGAATCAGCATCGGGGCGATACTGGCCCACACCGAGCCAATGCCGGATGACAGGCTGAACTGTTCCATCGTCGCCCATCCGAGGCCGACCAGAAAGCTGGCGACGGCGGTCCCTTCAAAGCTGCCGAGGCCGCCTAATACGATCACGGCGATACTCGCCAGCAGGAAGGTGCTGCCGAGGCTGATCGTTGCGCCCAGAAACGGAGCCGATACCGCACCGCCGAAGGCCGCCAGCGCACATCCGAGCGTGAATACCAGCGTAAACACCGAGCGTACGTTGATGCCCAGTGCGGTCACCATTTCCGGGTCCTGCACACCGGCGCGGATGATGATCCCAATGCGCGTGCGCCGCAGCAGCAGCGTGACGCCGACCATCAGCAGCAGGCCCATCAGGATGACGAATAATCGATAGACACTGAACTGCTGCCCGAACAGGTTGAACGATGCATCCTGAATGCCGATGCGCGAAGTCCATGTGTAGGGGGTTGTGCCCCATGCGAACTTGATCAGCTCCAGCAGCATGATTGATACGCCGAAGGTCAGGACCAGTTGGAACAGGGGGCGGTGATACAGCGGACGCAGCAGCACGCGCTCCAGCAGATAACCGAGCACACCGCCAGCGATCACGCCGCAGAGGATGCCGAAGATGAAGCGCAGGCCGGGATCGGCGATACCATCACCGAGGCTGATGAAACCAGCGTTGGCGTGCTGGACATCATAGGCAACATATGCGCCGATCATGAAGTAACCGCCCTGTGCGAAATTCAGGATGTCCATCAGGCCGAAGATCAGTGACAGACCGGCGGCCACCAGAAACAGCAGCATGGCACGCAGCAGGCCGGAGAACAGCGTCAGGCTGAAATTGCCGGGGCTGCCATTAGACGAGAAAAAGGCGAAGCCGACAATCACCGCCAGCAGACCGACGATGGTCAGCAGTGAGTCTCTTCGGACACCACCCATCAGGCCGGTGCTGAGAAAACCTTGTTTAAGCATTACAGTCTGTCCGTTCTTAAATTACCGTTTGGTTTTTAATAAATCAGCAGGAATACCCTGTATCCGCTGGATCTGATTTTTATCTGTAGAGGGCGGACATCTTCCCGCCCCTATACGGTTGTAGTTTGTCGCGACAAAGCCTGCCTTGTCCGCGATGTATCTCCTATGCCACACCCAGATAACGCTGGATGGTCGCTTCGTCGGCTTTCAGATCGCTCATCAGGCCGCTGGCGACACTCTGGCCGTCGTCGATGATCACATAATGGTCGGCCAGTTTGCTGGCGACGCGGAAGTTCTGCTCCACCAGCAGCACGGTGCTCTCGCTTGCCAGCCGGTGGATGGCGTCCATCAGATGCTCGATAATCACCGGCGCGAGTCCTTCACTCGGTTCGTCGATCAACAGCAGGCGGTTATCTGGTACGAGGGCGCGGGCAATCGCCAGCATCTGCTGCTGTCCGCCGGAGAGGTTGCCACCCGGCAGGTGATACAGCCGTTTGAGGTCCGGGAACAGCTCGAAGATGAAATCGGCCTTGCGCTCCATTTCACCCCGGCTGCGTTCGGCAATCCGCAGATTTTCCTCGACGCTCAGTTCCTTGAAAATGGCTCGGTGTTCCGGCACCCAGCCGATCCCCATACGGGCGATCTGGTAGGGCGAACGTCCATTGATGCGCTTGCCATCGAAGGTGATGCTGCCCTGTGTGGGTGGTGTCATCCCCATGATGCTGCGCAGGGTGGTGGTCTTGCCTGCACCGTTGCGCCCCAGCAGCACAGTGATGCTGCCCTTCGGCACCGACACGCTGACCCCTTCGAGAATATGGAACTGGCCGATAAAGGTCTGGATAGCGCTGACTTCGAGAATATTGGTCATCGTAATCTTTTCTTGAACAGGTGTAATTTTACTGCCCACTATTTTGTTCAACGGATGGCGAGAACGCTGCGCCGAGGGGTGATTGATTTACCTCACCCCTCAATCCCCTCTCCACATTGGAGAGTGGAGGGAATTGCCGAAGGCAAGGAAAGGGGGAGGTTTTACGTCGGCAGGTCGTACAGCTCACCCAGATAGACCTTCTGTACACGCTCGTTGCGGCTGATCTCGCCTGGTGTGCCTTCCGCCAGAATGCTGCCGAGGTTCATCACTGTGATTTTGTCCGAGACGCTCATGACGACGTTCATATTGTGCTCCACCAGCACAATCGTCCTGCCGCCCTGCTGACGGACATGGTCAATGGTCTGCATCAGCTCCGGCACCTGCTCCGACGCCATACCGGCTGTCGGTTCGTCCAGCAGCAGCACCTGCGGATCACCGGCCAGCAGAATCGCCAGTTCCAGTTTGCGTTTGCCACCATGAGGCAGCACGCTGGCCGGGATGCCTGCCATCTCGCGCAGGCCGACCAGTTCCAGCACTTCCATCGCCCGCCGGATGTACTGTGGATAGCGGCTCGCCAGCCGGAACATCTGAAAGCGCTCCGGGCTGATGGCCTGCGCCGCCAGCCGGACATTTTCAAGCACGGTCAGGTTCGGGAACAGGTTGGTGATCTGGTACGAGCGTCCGAGGCCGAGGCGTGCGCGGCGGTGCGGGGCCAGCGTTGTAATATCCTGACCGTTAAAGACGATCCGACCGCGTGTCGGCTTATATTTGCCGGTCAGCAGATTGAAGAAGGTGGTTTTGCCAGCACCGTTCGGCCCGATGATGGCGTGCGTCGTGCCCTGCTCAATCGTCATGCTGGCGTCCTGCACGGCGACCAGTCCACCGAATTCCTTACGTAGCTGCTGGGTTTCCAGAATAGTTGGCATTCGAAACAGGCTTTCAGAAATAGTGGTATTGATTTTAATTTAACGTCTTCATTGAAAGTATATGCAGGGATCAATGAGTGCGATCCCTGCAATCCATTATGTTTCTGCAGGGACGCGCCGCGGCGTGTCCGCTGTACTTTCAGCGTTGAGCGGTACGGCAGTCATCTGAAGCCGTACCGCCCAACATGTCTCATTCTGATCGTTACGCCGGTTCTTCGGTCGGTTCTACCGTCGGGATGCTGGGCGGTTCCTCTGTACCCGCTGGGCCGTCTTCAGTCGGTTCAGCAGTGGGTTCGACTTCATCCGTCGGCTCGTCGGTCGGTTCCGCTGTCACTTCGCCGGTGGGTTCGGCAGTGACTTCACCGGTTGGCTCTGCCGTCACTTCAGAGGTCGCTTCATCCGTGACTTCGGCGGTTGCCTCGTCAGTTGCATCGGGGGCATCGGTTGCGACAGGGGCCTGAGCCGCCAGTGCATCCTTGATTCCCTGAAGGAAGTCGGCGTCAAGCTGGCAGCGGTCGGCATAGGCTTCCGGCAGCAGACAGG
Source organism: Chloroflexota bacterium (assembly GCA_023430545.1). Classification (GTDB taxonomy): domain Bacteria; phylum Chloroflexota; class Anaerolineae; order Aggregatilineales; family Phototrophicaceae; genus JAEZAF01. The sequence goes on along the minus strand of JAEZAF010000253.1, from coordinate 7,318 downwards.
GCGGCGCAGCATCGACTGCGCTGATCGTTTCCAGCAGTTCGAGGTACTTGAATTCGGGATCGTCCAGATTATCCAGACGGGCGATGTACATCGGCATCAGCGCCTGATGGTCGCCGGGGCGGATGTAGTAGGTTCCCTTCGGGCCATCGAAGGACAGGCCTTCCAGCGCCGGGACGAGGTCCGAGGGCAGGGTGCTGCCGCCAGCCGCTTCGACACCTGCGACGATTGCCTGTGCGGTTGCGAATGCGCATTCGGTGAACAGGTCCGGATAGTCCACTGCGCCGGTGATCGGGTTCGCGAAGTATTCGACGTGCTTCTCGACCATCCAGTCGTTAGCGGCGGTTTCCGGGAAGCTGTAGTGATAGACGATCCAGGAGACGCTGCCGATGGTGCTTGGATCGCTCACCGCGACGATGTCATTGGAGTTGAAGGCACCGACGACGTTCATGGCATCCAGCACGCCGACTTCGGCGATCTGCTGGAACAGCGCGACAGAGGTGTCACCCGCCCAGATTGGCAGCAGGGCATCCGCGCCGGAGGCCAGCACCTGCTGGAGATACTGTGTGAAGTCGGTGGTTTCCAGCGGCGCGTAGATGGTGTCCTGAACGAAGTTCACGCCGTATGCGCCCAGGGTCGCCTCAAAGGACTCGGCAGAGGAACGGCCAAAGTCATAGTCGGCGGCCAGAATCACCCAGTTTTCGCCCAGGCCTTCGGTGGCAAATGATGCCAGTGCGATGGCGTCCTGTGCGGTGTTGCGGCAGGCGCGGAAGGTGTTCGGATTGAAGTTCTCGCCGGTGATGGCCGGTGAAGCGCCGGGGGCGGCGAACAGCACCACATCATAGTCCAGCGCCACCTGCTGCAAGCCGAGCGTCACGCCGGAGCTGGGTGCACCGACCAGAATCTCGACGCCTTCCTGCTCCAGCAGTTCGCGTGCCTGACTGGATGCGGTGTCGGCATCGCTGCCATTATCGCGGATGACGATCTCGACCGGACGGCCAGCGACGGTGACTTCAGCCAGCGCTGCGTCAATCGATTCGTAATCAGCCGGGTCGAGGCCGTTGGCATACAGCAGGCCGAGCTTGAAGCCGTATTCCAGCTCGTAACCGTAGATCGTCAGCGGACCCGATTTATCCGTCAGTAAACCGATTTTGAGTGGTGCGGCATCCTGTGCCTGCGCCACCCCCAGGCCGACGATGGTCATCGCCGCCAGGACCAGCAGTAAAGTTACCTTGCGGAGCATGAAGCCCTCCTTGAAAAAAGCGAACGAAACAAAGTTTGTACTTCGATTGCAACGCGGTAGAGATCGGTATGATTGATCTCCGCGTGGAATCACAGATTATTCAGGTGCTGCGGGATTTTCCGGCGCGATGACGACTGCTTCACCTTCCACCACCACCACGCCGTCCTGATTGGTGCAGGTGGTCTTCAGGGTGGTGATGCGCTTGTCCTCACGATAGGCGGTGACTTCCACTTCCGCTGTGATATCGTCGTCGATGAACACCGGCGCTTTGAACTTGACGTTCTGCGACAGGTAAATTGTGCCGACGCCGGGCAGATCGTTGCCGAGAATAGCCGAGATCAGGCTGGCCGTCAGCATCCCGTGAGCGATGCGCCTGCCGAAGCGTGTCTGCTTCGTGTAGTCGTCATCCAGATGGACCGAATTCGTATCACCGGATGCGGCGGCAAACTGCCGGATGCGCTCATCGGTCATTTTCGTCGTGCGGCTGAAACGGTCGCCAATCGTGATCGTCATATCGGTTTACGCCTCTGAGGTTTCGTGGTCCGGGTTGATGAGCTGACGCTTGAGGATCTTGCCTGCCGCCGAGATGGGCAGGGAGTCCACAAACTCGATGAACTTCGGGACCTTGTATCCCGCCAGTTGATGATGCATATGAGCCAGCAGGGTTTCGGTGGTAACCTGCGCGTCTTCCCTGGCAACCACATACGCCTTGCCGACTTCGCCCCATTTTTCATGCGGGACGCCGACCACCGCGCACATCTCGACATCGGGGTGCTGGTAGAGTACCGCTTCGATCTCCGCCGGGTAGATATTTTCCCCGCCGCTGATAAACATGTCCTTCTTGCGATCGACAATGAAGTAATACTGGCCTTCATCGTACATCGCGAGGTCGCCGGTATGGAACCAGCCCTCGTCATCAATCGCTTCGGCTGAAGCGATCGGATCATTGAAATAGCCGGAACTCCGTGACGGGCCGCGCAGCACCAGTTCCCCGACCACACCGGGCGGCAGCGGACGGTTGTTTTCATCGACCACCCGCGCATCGACGAAGAAGTTGGGGCGTCCGATGCTGCCGGCCTTGCGGATCGCGTCTTCCGGTGCAAGCGCGAACATCCCCGGCCCAAATTCGGTCATACCGAAACCCTGTTTGAACTGTACGCCTTTTTCTTCGCGGAACTGTTCGATCAGTTTGACCGGCAGCGGTGCGCCGCCGCTGGTGCAGAAGCGCAGGTTGCTGAGGTCAGCGGTCGGCCAGTTTTCAGCCTGCGTCATCATCTGATAGGTGGTCGGCACGCCGCAGTACACGGTCGCGGCGTAATCCTGAAGCAGATCCAGTACCTGTTCGGCGTCGAAGCGGCGCGTCAGCACCACCGTCCCGCCGAGGATCAGCAGCGGCGTGGTGTAGACCAGCAGTCCGCCAGAATGGAACAGCGGAAACGTGTTGACGGTCACATCACCGTGATGCAGGTCATGGATCACCGTGTTAAGCGTGTTCCATGCGATCATCCGATGGCTGACCTGTGCGGCTTTCGGCGTGCCGGTGGTCCCCCCGGTGAAGATCAGGCAGGCGATGTCCTCTTCGGTCACAGCTTCGGTTGTCACCGGACGCAGCACCGAGTCGCTGAGCGTCTTTTCGAAATCACGGCTGCCAGGGATGCCACGCCCTTCCAGATGGACGCAGTGGACGATACTGGTATCTTCCAGTGCGATCTGCTGCACGGCTTCCTTGAATTCATCGGAGTAGATCAGCACCTTCGGCGCGGTCTGGTAGACCAGCGTCAGCAGTTCGCGGAAGTGCAGCCGCCAGTTGAGTGCGACCATAATCGCGCCGAGTTTGCCACAGGCGAAAAAGGTGTCGAGATATTCGACGCCGTTATGTGCCAGAATCGCGACGCGGTCGCCTTTCTGAATCCCTGCGCCGTCCGCCAGCCAGTTCGCCAGACGGTTGGCGCGGTTGTTGAGTTCACTGTAGGTAAATGCACGATGTGGCACCTTACCCGCATCGACAACCGCCAGATCGTCCGGGGAATACAGTGCGCGTTTGCCTAGATAATCGCCTACATACATAGAAAACTAAACCCCACCCTAGCCCTCCCCGTAGACGAGGAGGGGATTACATCTATCATCTGTTGGTATGGTTTCACTGACGCCGGTTAACTGCTTCCAGGATCACCTCACCCCCAACCCCACTCCGGCAAAACGGGTTTTGCATGGAGAGGGGAGGAATTGCCAAAGGCAGGGAGGAGTGAGGTCGTTCTCTACTTCCGTTGGAGTTCCAGCGCCGTTGTCGCCTTGATCTCGTTCAGCACGGTATCGGTCTCGATGCGTTCCACACCCGGCAGCGACATCACCACCTGGTCGATGAACTGATCCAGCGCTTTGTGATCCTGCACCAGCACCTTGAGCATCAGGTCAAAGCTGCCGGTGGTGCGGTAGCATTCCAGTACCTGCGGTGCGGCACTGAGGACGCGCTGGGCTTCACAGAAATTTTCACGGGATCGCGGCTGAATGCTGATGCGGATGAAGCCCATTAGGTCGTAACCGGCGGCTTCACGGTCGATGAGTGCCACGTACTGGCGGATGATGCCTTCACGCTCCAGCCGTTTGATGCGGTTATGCACGGCAGGCTGCGACAGATGGATCTTACGTGCCAGATCTGCCACGCTCAGCCGTCCATTCTGCTGAAGTTCATCCAGTATCGACAGGTCGAGCTGGTCAAACCCGGCCTCTAATAAAATCTTTTTCATTGGGCTTTTCAAACTTTTCTGCTCATTTTACTGGGGACATGGAACCATGCATTAAACAGAAAAGAAACTATGGTCCGAGTAGGATACCGTATTATTTTCTTTTGCAGTGAGGGCGGTAACTCAGCATCACATGAGCATCCTGTGAACGACCTGCCCGGATGGATGCGAGCGCCGCGCAGGGCGGTAAAATCGAAGGGTCAGAGCTTGAGAGAAGGGACAGCGGAAATGGACAAGCCGTGGATTGCCGAGAATAATGCCGAGCGTGCCCGTCTGAAGGCACTGGTCGAGCGCCTGCCCGACGATCAGCTTCAGACGCCGATGGCCGCAGGCTGGACGATTTCCGGCGTGCTGGCGCATCTGGCCTTCTGGGATGGGCGGGCGCTGTACTATATGGACAAGTGGGCAGGCGGGGCTGCACCCTCACAGGCGGACTGGGAACCGGATGACATCGACTGGATTAATGACTCCGCCAAACCGCTCTGCCTCGCCTTACCGCCGCGCACGGCAGCGGAACTCGCGCTGAAGATGGCCGAGGATGCTGACCGCCGCGTCGAAGCGCTGCCCGATGATCTGCTGGAACGAGCGATTGCGGTCACACCGCCGTTCAGCCTGTCGCGTGCCGCCCACCGCAAAGAGCATCTGGACGACATCGAGCGCTATCTGTAGAGATCGCAGGTCGGCCATTTCCTCGCGGTATTCGATCTGTAGGGACAGCGCCTGCGCTGTCCGCGATTGTGTCTGCGCTCAGACATACTGTGGAGAATCTTTCTCCGTCTTCTTTCCTATCGACTCCACAAACAGGTTTCCCTCTAAAATAGGGAAGCATCCCCAAATATGGAGGTTCGATGGCTTATTTTACGCACTTTAATGCAGGTCTGCGTCATAAAATCCCGCTTATCCTTCTCTTTTTACTCTGTTTCGGTGTGACCAGTATCTCGGTCGGGCAGTCCGGTATGACACTCACCGTCGATTTCACCGCTGCACAGTATCCCATCAGCCCGCTGATCTACGGCATGAACTTCGCCGATCACGCGATGGCATCAGCGCTGCAACTGCCGGTCAACCGGTGGGGCGGCAACGACCGCACCCGCTACAACTGGCAGATCGACACCAGCAATCAGGCCAGTGACTACTTTTACGAGAACATCCCACGCGATAACCCAAATCCGCAGAATCTGCCGCATGGCTCACTGGCGGATCGCTTCATTGAGCAGAACATCAGCACCGGCACGCAAACCTATCTGCTGATCCCGATGATCGGCTGGACGGCGAAGTCGCGCAAAGGTCAGCCCTATGACTGCGGATTCAGCGTGGCGAAATACGGCCCACAGTTACAGGTCGATCCGTGGCAGCCGCACTGCGGTAACGGCATACGGCCTGATGGTGTCACCTTCGTGACTGGCAACGATCCGGCGGATACCAGCATCGCGATTGATCACACCTTCGTGCAGGCGTGGATGCAGCACCTGATTGGCAAGTATGGCAATGCGGCCAGCGGTGGTGTGCGATATTACAATCTGGATAACGAACCGTTCCTCTGGAATTCCACCCACCGCGACATACACCCGCAGCCGCTGAGTTACGATGGCCTGCGCGACAAGACCTATCAGTATGCAGCGGCCATCAAAGCCGTAGACCCGACCGCGCTGGTCGGTGGGCCGGGGGAATGGGGCTGGACCGGTTACTTCTACTCCGCACTGGATATGGCAGCCGGTGATGACTGGTGGAATACCCGCCCGGACCGCCGCGCCCATGGCGACATCCCGTTTGTCGAATGGTATCTCCAGCAGATGCACCTGTATGAGCAGACACACGGCGTCCGCATTCTGGATTATCTGGACGAGCATTATTATCCGCAGGGTGGGACCACACTCAACGAAGAGGTAGACCCGGACACGGCGGCGCTGCGTCTGCGCTCCACCCGTTCCCTGTGGGACCCGAATTACATCGACGAAAGCTGGATCGGCCCGACTGAAAATGGCGGTGTGAGGATTCAGCTCATTCCGCGCATGCATCAGTGGGTAGCGGATAACTATCCGGGCACAAAGATCGCCATTGGCGAATACAACTTCGGCGCACTCAAACACATGAACGGCGCACTGGCACAGGCCGATGTGCTCGGCATCTTTGGCCGCGAACGGCTTGACATGGCGACCCTGTGGCCGTCTTATCAGTTTAACGTCAATGATCCGGCGGCCTATGCCTTCCGCATGTATCTCAACTACGACGGTGAGTACGGCAAATTCGGTGACCGCAGCGTGAAAGCCACCAGCAGCGATCAGGGCCAGCTTGCGATTTATGCCGCATACCGCACCAGTGATCAGGCGCTGACCGTGATCGTCATCAACAAGACTGACGGCGCGATCAGCAGCCCGGTACAGCTCAGGGGCTTCCACCCGACCAGCAAGGCAGAAGTCTATCGCTACAGCGAGGCGAACCTGAACGCCATCCAGCGCCTTGCGGATCAGCCGGTGTCGTCTGGTGGATTTACGGCCAGCTTCCCGGCCAATTCGATCACGCTGTTTGTGATAGACAAGGGTGTCAGCGATACCGAACTGCTGGTCAATGGCAGCTTCGAAAACGCCGGAGTCTCGAATAAAACCGCCGCAGGCTGGTCGGATAACAAGCTGTTCAACGCCAAACGCAAGTGCAACAAGGCTGGCAAACCGCCGGTCGCGTACAGCGGACAGTGCGCCTTCCTGTTCAAGTCTAAGGCAGGGCTGTCGAGCAGCATCGTGCAGTCACCGAATGCCGCCGCCATCGCTCCGGGTGATACGCTGACGTTTTCCGCCGGACTGAACGGCAGTAAACTCGCCGCCGGTGCTGGTAAACTTCAGGCCAAAGTGATCTACGCGAATGGCACGAAGACCAAACTAAGTCCGACTGTCCCTCATGGCACCTACCCGTATACATTCCAGATCGACTCGGCCACGGTGACCGGAACGCCGACCAAAGTTAAGGTCAAAATCACGGTAAAACTGGGCGGCGGAAAACTCTTCGTAGACGATGTCAGTCTGCTGCTGAGTCCGGGGGGCGGGGCCATGCCTCAGGATGTGCTGCCGCTGCCGTAGCAGGTGGGATTTTGCATAGTGCGGGCCGGAATTTTCCGGCCCGCTTTTATGCATCTCAGCAATATGACTTGCAAAAGCCCCAATCAGGACTTTTTTCTTATACCCGCTTACGGGTGGCAGAAATCCACCTGATTTCCGCGTTTTATGCGGAAAAATCCCTCATCTGAGGCGCTGCGCCGCGCTGTATTTCTCCGATCTCAGTCCCCATCAGCGCTTCACTCACGCGACATTCACATTCATGCGGCGGTTTAGGCTGTAGA